>CAMWZE010000312.1 GCA_947178685.1 uncultured Porphyromonadaceae bacterium | reverse complement strand
TTGAGAACCCGATTCTTGCAAACTTCAAGGAGGGTCTGTCAGTGCTCGAGTACTTTATCTCCACCCACGGTGCCCGTAAGGGTCTTGCGGATACCGCTCTTAAGACTGCCGACGCAGGTTATCTAACCCGTCGTCTTGTAGACGTAGCTCACGATGTGATCATCAATGAGGAGGACTGCGGCACACTCCGTGGTCTCGAGTGCAGAGAGATCAAAAACAATGAGGAGGTTGTGGCTTCACTCAGCGAGCGAATCCTTGGCCGAGTATCTGTGCATGATATCGTTGATCCCTATACCAACGAGATTATTGTAAAGTCGGGCGAGGAGATTACCGAGGCAGCCGCCGACCGTATTGAGAAGAGCCCGATAGAGGTTGTAGAGATCCGTTCGGTGCTCACTTGTGAGTCGAAGAAGGGTGTATGTGCCAAGTGTTATGGCCGTAACCTCTCCAACCACCGTATGGTTCAGAAGGGTGAGGCTGTAGGTGTGATCGCCGCCCAGTCAATCGGTGAGCCGGGTACCCAGCTTACACTCCGTACATTCCACGTCGGTGGTGTTGCGAGCAACGTTGCCGCCGTCAAGGATGTCACTTCAAGATATGACGGACGTCTCGAAATTGATGAGCTCCGTACTGTGAAGAACAAGGATGGCGTCGATATCGTGGTAGGCCGTATGGCAGAGATGCGTATCGTGGAGCCAAAATCCGGAATCGTGCTCACGACGGCCAACATACCTTATGGCTCGAAGCTCTACTTTAAGGATGGCGACGAGGTTAAGGTTGGTGATATGATCTGTGAGTGGGACCCCTTCAACGCTGTGATTGTAGCCGAGGAGGGTGGTAAGGTACGCTTCGAGAATATGGAGGAGGGTATCACCTTCCGAATCGAGCGAGACGATGCCACTAATCTCCGCGACCTGATCATCACAGAGTCGAAAGACCGTACCAAGGTTCCGGCAGCCGAGTTCTATGACAACGAGGGTAATCTCGTGCGTACTTACTCACTTCCTGTGGGTGCTCACCTTCTTATAGAGGAGGGGGATGTGCTTACTCCCGGTGAGGTGTTTGTAAAGATTCCGCGTGCAGCCGGTAATGCCGGTGATATCACCGGTGGTCTTCCCCGTGTGACCGAGCTCTTTGAGGCCCGTAACCCGAGTAATCCTGCTGTGGTTAGTGAGATTGACGGTGAGGTTAAGTTCGGCAAGGTTAAGCGTGGTAACAGAGAGATCTCCGTAACCTCCAAACTTGGAGAGGAGAAGAAGTATCTCGTGCCACTGTCGAAGCAGATTCTTGTACAGGAGAATGACTTCGTGCGTGCCGGTACTCCGCTTTCAGACGGTCATATCACTCCGAGCGATATTCTGAATATCAAGGGTCCCACGGCTGTACAGGATTATATCGTGAATGAGGTTCAGGATGTATACCGTATGCAGGGTGTGAAGATCAATGACAAGCACTTTGAGGTAATCGTACGTCAGATGATGCGCAAGGTGAATATCCTTGATCCGGGTGATACCCGCTTCCTTGAGCAGCAGGTTGTAGATAAACTGGAGTTCATGGAGGAGAACGACAATATCTGGGGTAAGAAGGTTATCACCGATGCCGGTGATTCCACCACATATCTTGCCGGCCAGATCATCACTGTGCGCAAACTCCGCGACGAGAACTCAGCTCTGAAGCGTAAGGACCTCCGCATCATGCAGGTGCGTGATGCAGTGCCCGCAACATCCGAACAGATTCTCCAGGGTATTACCCGTGCGGCACTTCAGACATCGAGCTTCATGTCGGCCGCTTCCTTCCAGGAAACTACCAAGGTGCTCAACGAGGCAGCTATCAATGGTAAGACCGACTACCTTGAGGGTATGAAGGAGAATGTGATCTGCGGTCACCTTATCCCTGCCGGTACAGGTTTGAGAGAGTATAACCGCCTTGTTGTGGCCAATAAGGATGAGTATGCCGCTCTCCAGCTCACCGACAATCCTGAGGAGATTAGTATGAACTGATCCGACCGCCTGATAAACGGCGATCGTAAGTGAGAAATAAAATTACTGATTATATATGAGAGCGCCCTGCGGAGTCCGAAACCGCAGGGCGCTTTTGCAATAAGTAACGCTTTTGGAGTATATAATGCTTTTGCAGCAAGTGGCCAATAAAAAAAGAATCCGATAAAAACTGTGAAGACAGTTTTTATCGGATTCTTTTTTAGTTATCGGAATTGTTATTTCTTCTTGTATCCGCATTTCGGGCAAACGTCATTCTCATTGAGCGCTATGCCACAAAGAGGGCAGCGGTCGATGTTGTTGTGTGTCTCAAATTTCATGGAGGCCGCGTTCACACCGCTTGTAAACTTAATCTTGACGATGTTGAGCTTATCCTTGAGCAGATCATATACGATTTTAATCATACCCTCAACCGTCATTGTCTCTTTGGTGACTACAAGACGGGCGTCGGGATAAGCCGTTGCCAATTCAGTTTTAAAAGCCTCACCCTTCATTGTGTTCTGAGGAGAGCCATTAAGGATTCCCTGTTTCTCATATACACCGAGGATAGCCGGAAGCAGGGGATCATCCTCCCTGAGCACGAGCGCGTGGTCGAAGTTCTGGAGCACAGCCCAGGCGGTTTTTCTAATCTCGTTGCATGGGAAGACCATGTTCACACCTTCATTAACGGTATCTTCCACTTCGATGGTCATGATTCCTGTGTGGCCGTGAAGGTACTGTGCCTCACCCTTGAATCCGTAGAAACGGTGGGCATACTGAAGATCAAATGTAGTAATACTTCTCATACGTTGATAATGTTTTTATAATTAAACGAATTTGTTTGTGTACATTTCAACGTGGAGATGTATCAGTTGGTTCACTTGGCTATAGAAAAAATAAATTTTTCAATAAGAGGGATACATTCTGAAGCCGTGGCGCAATTGGCGCAAAGCGATTCTACAGGACATATACCGGTGTGTGTGCGATTGATGATGTTTGGCACACATTCCTTGTAGTCAACAGGCATCCCGACAGATTTGAAGAGCGATAGGGCAGGCTCACTGATAATATCGGCGTATACCTCTTTGACGGCCCCCTTGATCATCAAGGCCGCGGCACCTTTCCCAACGACTTTATCAGCTATAATTGCACCCTCAAGCAAATTCTTATCATTCATAAGGAGATCAAATAGATCTTTCACTCCTCGTTGATGACATAATATTACTCTTTCTCCGTTTTGTATCACACAGGAGCACTTCTCTTTGTGAAGTGTATTAATCAGTAGGGTAAGTTCATTACTAATCATATCAAAGCAAATTATATTTAAGTAGCTACGAACAATTAATGATCATATGTCTACTACATCCTACGGCGATCTCTGCCTCGGCTTTTCAGTCATAATGTCAGTACATTACTCCCTC
>CAMWZE010000311.1 GCA_947178685.1 uncultured Porphyromonadaceae bacterium | reverse complement strand
AAACCAAACTCGGCAACAATGAGGTAGCCGGTGTGGTACAGACGGCCGTAAGTGAGGCTCTCCGCAATTACCTGGAGGAACATCCGAAGCAGGCTCGTGCCATCGTCGACAAGGTAATCTTGGCGGCTCAGGCTCGCCACGCTGCCTACAGCGCTCGAATGAAGGTGCAGCGTAAGTCGCCCCTCTCCGGCGGCGGTCTCCCGGGTAAACTTGCCGATTGCAAAAGCCGTGATGCCGTTGAGTGCGAGCTTTTCCTCGTCGAGGGTGACTCTGCAGGCGGTTCGGCAAAGCAGGGCCGTAATCCCAACTATCAGGCTATTCTCCCGCTGCGTGGTAAGATTCTCAATGTTGAGAAGGCTCTCGACCACAAAGTATTTGAGAGTGAGGAGATTGTCAATATGTTCAAGGCTCTGGGAGTGACCATCGGCACCGAGGAGGATTCAAAGGAGCCGAATATGAGCAAGCTTCGTTATCACAAGATAATAATCATGACCGATGCCGATGTCGACGGTGCCCATATCGCCACCCTTCTTATGACTTTCTTCTATCGTAAGATTCGCCCGATTATCGACAATGGTTATCTTTACATAGCCACTCCGCCACTTTACAAGTGCAGCACAAAGGGTAAACAGAAAGTGCAGGAATATGCATGGGATGAGCAGCAGGTACAGCGTTTCGTCGACAAGCATTGCGACGGAAACCGCGACCGTATGGTGCTCCAGAGATATAAAGGTCTCGGTGAGATGAACCCCGAGCAGCTTTGGGAAACCACAATGGACCCGGAGAACCGTATGCTCAAGCAAGTAAACCTCGTTAACGCCGCTGAGGCCGACCGCACATTCTCCATCCTTATGGGTGAGGAAGTAGGCCCGCGTAAAGAGTTTATCGAGAGCCATGCCACCTACGCCAATATCGATGCCTGATCCGTATCTGTCTCGTAGCGATGGCTTCAGAATACTCAAATCTGACAAGAATATTTCAAGAGAGGACGCAATTCAGCGTCCTCTTTTTCATTTCCCGGCCTTTACCGCAAAGTCATCAAACGTGCACTCTGATAAACTTTCCTCCATAATTATGTGTTTTATCAAAAAAATGTTAATTTTGCGTCCGAATACAACAGCCGATTCTTGAATTCGGCTTTTTATCGAATATTTCACGGCGCCCAAAATATAAACTGCGATGAAAAACCTCGTTATCGTCGAATCGCCCGCAAAGGCGAAAACCATCGAAAAATTCCTCGGCAAAGACTTCTCTGTCATGTCGAGCTACGGCCATATACGCGACTTGCAGAAGCATGGCTTCTCTATTGACGTCGATGACGACTTCAATCCTATCTACGAAATTCCCGATGATAAGAAAGAACTCGTCAAGAAACTGAAGAAGGCAGCCGCCGATGCCGACGTGATATGGCTCGCTTCCGATGAAGACCGCGAGGGAGAGGCTATCGCCTGGCACCTCGCGGAAGTGCTCAATCTTGATCCCGCCACCACAAAGCGAATCGTATTCCACGAGATTACCAAACCTGCTATTTTGAGCGCCATCGAGAATCCACGCACAATCGACATTGACCGTGTCAA
This sequence comes from uncultured Porphyromonadaceae bacterium, assembly GCA_947178685.1. The sequence goes on along the minus strand of CAMWZE010000311.1, from coordinate 1,821 downwards.
TGCGCAACAGGCTCGCCGTGTGCTCGACCGTATCGTAGGTTTCGAACTCAGCCCGGTGCTCTGGAAAAAGATCAAGCCGGCTCTAAGCGCCGGCCGCGTGCAGAGTGTGGCCGTGCGCCTGATATGTGAGCGCGAGGAGGAGATCGCCGCTTTCACACCGGAATCATTCTTCCGCGTCAATGCTATTTTCCTCTCTGCCGACAACCGCGAAGTGAAGGCTGAGCTCGCACGTCGTCTTGAAAATAATGAGGAGGCACGTAATCTCCTCGAGATGTGTAAGAAAGCCACATTCGATGTGGCGGAGGTGAGCGTAAAACCGCTGAAACGCTCCCCATATCCACCTTTCACCACTTCCACTCTTCAGCAGGAGGCGTCGCGCAAACTCGGTTTCACCGTCAACCAGACCATGGTGCTCGCTCAGAAGCTCTATGAGGATGGTAAGATCACTTATATGCGTACCGACTCAACCAACCTGTCTGACATGGCCCTGCGCGACATCGCCGGTGTCATCAAGGGTACGTTGGGTGAGGATTATTTAAAGATAAGACATTACCACACCCGTTCCAAAGGTGCGCAGGAAGCTCATGAGGCTATCCGTCCTACTTATATATCTAATAAAACCGTCGAGGGATCGGCTCAGGAGCAACGTCTATATGAACTTATCTGGAAACGTGCCGTAGCCTCTCAGATGGCCGACGCTGAAATCGAAAAGACAAGTGTTGACATCACTTCCCCCCACATACCGGAAACTTTCAAGGCCGAAGGTGAGGTGGTGAAATTCGACGGCTTCCTAAAAGTTTGGAAAACGGAGAATGCTCGTCAGCAGGAATTCGTCGAGCTCCCGCCTCTAAAGAAAGGTGATCCTCTCGCTGCCGAAGAGATCACCGCTACCGAACGATTCACTCAGGCACCCGCCCGATACACAGAGGCCTCGCTGGTGAAAAAGATGGAGGATCTCGGTATCGGCCGACCCTCCACATACGCCCCCACTATCTCCACGATCCAGGCCCGCGATTATGTGAAGCGCGGAGAAAAGGAGGGTGTGAAGAGGGAATTCGAAGTCCTTCGTCTAAAGAAGGGGCGTATAACCAAATCACAACAGTCTGAAAACACCGGCAGCGAGAAGGGACGCCTTGTGCCAACAGATGTCGGTATGGTGGTAAATAAATTCCTCACCGAATATTTCCCGGATATCCTCGATTATAACTTTACAGCTAAGGTGGAGGAGAAATTCGACGACATTGCAGAAGGAAAGCTCGGTTGGCAGAACGAGATATCCGACTTCTATGGAGGCTTCCATCCCTCCATCGAGAAGATCAACGCCATGCGACTCGACCACAAAGTGGGAGAACGCATTCTCGGCAATCACCCTGAGACCGGACGCCCCGTATCTGTAAAAATAGGCCGCTTCGGACCTGTAGTACAGATCGGATCTGCCGAGGATGAAGAGAAACCCCTCTTCGCCAGCCTGCTCGCCGATCAGAGCGTAGCCACCATCACACTTGAAGAGGCTCTCAAGCTTTTTGAGCTACCTCGCACGGTGGGCAAATACGAAGGTGAGGATGTTGTGGCAGCTATCGGACGTTTCGGTCCTTATATCAAATATGGGAAATCGTTTGTCTCTATCCCCAAGGATCTCACTCCACAGGGGATAACTCTTGATGAAGCCGTAGAGCTAATAGAGGCTAAAAAGCAGGAAGAGGCCAACCGACTCATCAAGACATTTGATGAGATTCCCGGTCTGGAGGTACTTAACGGTCGTTATGGCCCTTACATGGCATATAAACCGGAAGGCGCCAAGAAAGCGGTAAACTATAAGAT
>CAMWZE010000310.1 GCA_947178685.1 uncultured Porphyromonadaceae bacterium | reverse complement strand
AAGCTACGGAAGAGTGTGAATGAAGATGAAACATCCGCTCATTTCGCGCTAACCAATCATTCGTCGGCAGCCATCTACGACTATAATCTTGAAAATTTCCGAATCAACAGAGATATCTCCCGCCATGTTGATTTTGTCGCGGCCACGACAGAGGGGAGCAAGAGCGCCCATCTCTACTCCGGCGTTGAACTCAACTTCCAGCACCAGATGACCCGTGTGGGTCTGCGCGCATGGGGCACCAACGCCACCTATAACGTCGAGATCGCCGGCGTGAGAATCGGGCGCCCCGTCATAGAGGGCACATTCAACTTCTCCGCCGTGCCTGACAATCCGGAAGAGGGGGATAACAGCATCGGTGGTTGGAGTCTCGGAGCATCTCCTGTGAGAGACTGCGTTGAATATATATTCCGGGAGGCGGACGACACAGTTATTCCGATTGACGGACGCAGTAACAACTCTGAAAGTACCGCTTCATCCATAATGGGGAACGGCGGATGGTCGATGGTGATCCCCTACACTCACACTGCATGGAATCATCATGATGACGCGCTCAACACCCTGCAAGGGATGTATTTCAGCGTGCTGCTGCGCGTCAACGATAAATCAGGGATCCAACTTTATCCCTATCCCGGCAATTCCTCTCTTGAGGATTCTGACGAACAAAAGATGAAGGTGATTTTTCTGGCGGTTGAAAAATCAACCGGCCATGTCATGAAACGTCTTTACAAAGATGGCAGCCGCTATTTTACGGAGGCTGATTTTACCGCCTCCTCCGAGTATGACCTTCCGGCTACCCAAGAGATCCGTGAGTATGGCTGGGCGGCACTCCCTATCGCAACCGATTGGAAAGCCGGATATGAATACACTTATACGCTCGATTATTCCAAGGGTGTCGGGCTTCACGACCCTGATGATCCTGATCCGGGAGCACCCATTTTGAATGAAGTCTCAGTTTCTACGACAGTTAAAGAGTGGGATGCCCCCGCCGGCGAGCATAAGGTTATAGACCTGACCGTTAAAGATAATACTACCATAAATATCGGTAAATAATTCTACCGCAATGATCAACAATCCAAAATACTTGGTGTGCTCCGCTCTCGCGCTTGCCGGCATGATGGTGTCATGCTCGTCGGAAGACTCTGAGCCAACGTGTGCCGGATCGGAGGAGGTGGTATTCGCCACGCCCGAACCAACTCGCGCGGGCGTGACAACTACTGCCAGTCTCACCGCAAAGCCTTTCACCGTCTATGGCGATATGTCCCTTGCCGGGGGTGAAAGCGACCTCACCGTGCTTATCAACGGGAGCCAAGCCACATACAACACCTCCGAGAAAAAATGGAATTATGGCACGACTCTTTACTGGTTTCCGAATCACGTCCACTCTTTCGTGGCTCTTCACCCGATTGAGGCGATAAACAGCACCCGGACAGTAACAGATGTAAAATACGATGATGGCCGACTGAGCTTCAATTATACCCATCCCTCTGATTATAAGAAGGCATCAGACCTTCTGGTAGCCACCCACCGCCGGCAATATGTTCAGGAATTGGGTAAGCGAGCGGAGCCTGTGTCATTAACGTTCGAACATATCCTGTCCGTGCTTGATATTCAGATCAGGTATTGCGAAGAGTTAGCCTATAACAACTGGAATAACCGTATTGAGGTAACAGAAATTGTACTTGACGGCATCAATGTTTCCGGCACATATAATGTGCGACCCGATGATCTTAATGAGATCAATGCCAGCAGTGGCACCGATGCCCACGATGGAAGCGGTTGGAGTAACGTGAAAACCGGAAGTAGCGCCTTCCGCGGGGATACCTATAATGAGTGGAACACTGGTCACATTAATCAAGAAGTTGCGCAAACCCCTGTATTTAAGCCTGTATTCAAAAATACTGATGCCTTCATAGTCTTACCGAAGGCTTCGGGCAATGTGACACTCACCATGACGTTCAAGTTATACGTCAACGGCACCTATGCCGCCGATCATACTCTCTCCACTGTGCTTGAAAACGCAGAATGGGGAGCCGGTCAGAAAATTACGTATAGTCTGCAAGTAAAAGTCGGAGAAATTTTGCAAGGGGGCTGTAAGATTGAGGACTGGAACGATATCGACGAGCTTACCGAGATCATTACCGATACAAACAGCGACCATGATGCCGGACAAGGCAACCTCAACACAGGTGAGTGGTCTGATATTAAGCAGGACTGGCAATAACTAAAAAATTATTATGTTTCCCATAGATAATCTACATATCATCCACTTTCGCCAGACATTCATTGCGTTGATGCTCGCGTTGATGGCGACCTCATGTGACGACGACCTTGTGTCACCAACGACGGATGTGTGCGAAGGTATCGAAAGTATCGTCTCGCTCAACCTTCAATCAGAGGGCTTCAGTGGAGACGACTTTCACACCACGCGTGCAATCGGAAATGGATTGGTTGAAGAGAACACTATCAAAGACTACTGGCTGATTGAATACGACCAAACCGGCAACCGAATTGGCTTCCCTCGCTATTACGAATATAACGAGGGAAGCCAAGCGGTACGTATTATCGTCCCTACAAATTCCACACATACATTCAAAGGGGTGATTCTTGCAAACACCCATAACAAAGATCTCTTCAATGAGGAGAACGATATGTCGATGTCGGAAGATCATCTGAAAACCATGTATGACGAAATACGTCAGGAAGAGGAGGTATACACTACTTTAATTGGCGACGATGGCAAAGAATCGCACTATCTCCCCATGAGTTGTGTGTTTGATATACCTGCTCCCAAAAACGGAGAGATTCAGAAGTTTACTTGCACTCTGCGCCGCAACGTAGCCAAAGTAATCATGCGTCTCAGGACCAAGGATACTGGTGTAAAGATCAACAATGTTCTTTGGCGTAATGTGCCTGAAAAAAGATATATAGCCGAACAGCTTCTCAATCCTCGCGGACTGACCTCTACAACATTTGAGGAAGCTTACCGCAACGCTATGGAGCCGGACGTAAAGGTTCTTGATTGGGATCAGGATGAGATAACCGACAACCAGAACAATCTTGCCGCCGGCTCCGGTGGTGACTACCTTGAACTTATCTATTATCTTCCACGCAGTTGCTGGGGCAGAGCCGGCAACGCCACTCAGGCCAAGGATAAGAACTGGGACGCGCCGGATAAAGCCACTTATTTTGAGATTCAGGCCTCGAAAAAAGATGGATCCGGAGATCTTCGCTACCGTATCTATCCCGGCACAAATGTCACTACCGATTTCAATCTTATCGCCAACTGCTGTTATACCATACAAGTTGATTTAAAAGCGTCTGACATTGCTAATGACAGCCGCGTGGAGGATATGAACAGAATCCGCCTCGCTGAATCCAATTCTTATATCATTGACCCCTCTAATC
>CAMWZE010000309.1 GCA_947178685.1 uncultured Porphyromonadaceae bacterium | reverse complement strand
GCCTTGCCGGCGCCATCAAGGCGAAAACTTTCGAGCTGGCTCGACTTCGATTTCCTTTCGCGAAGCTGTTTTCAATCACAACTTCCCTCCCGGTGATGAAGCTCAATTCCAAAATGGGCTACAAACCCGTCACCTTCTCTGAACTCACCGACGATAATGAGTTCTGGCAGGGTTGTGAAGGATGCAAGAATTACGACATCCTGCTTCGCAACAACAGGCGCATGTGTCTCTGCACAGGGATGCTTTACGATCCAAAACAACCTCTTCCCGAGGATGAACGCGCCAATCCCTATGTGATGAAGATGAAAAACAGAGTCCGACGTTTGCTTCATCTGAAGCGATAAGAAAAAAACCGCGTCAGGTGAGGCTCCATAGTGATTCTCTTCATCTGAAAATCAACACCTAAACAGAAGCCGATACACACTCTACACCGGAATCTCAGTAGTTTATTCGTTAAGATTCAGTATCATTTCAGCGATGAAAGCCACACTGAATGTAAATTGACATTAGCGGCACATACAGACAGTCGCTCTATCCCGGTATATACCCAATCGGCTCTAATTCTGAAATCGAAATCAAATAAAATTAAAATGGCAGACAATAAGAAAAAGAAGGTCCTCCTCGCATTCTCGGGTGGACTTGATACATCATTCGCAGTTAAATACCTCTCTGAAGATCTCGGCTATGAGGTACACACAGCTATCGCAAATACCGGCGGTTTCTCCGAAGAGGAGCTCAAGGTGATCGCCGACAAGTCGAAACGTCTTGGCGCCGCTTCCCACGCCACCCTCGACATCACTCAGGACTACTACGACAAGAGCATAAAGTATATGGTGGCCGGAAATGTGCTCCGCAACGGCACTTACCCCATCTCGGTTAGCTCCGAGCGTATATTCCAGGCTATCGCCACTATCGAATATGCCAAGAAAATCGGTGCCGACGCCATAGCCCACGGCTCCACCGGCGCTGGAAACGATCAGGTGCGTTTCGACCTTACTTTCCAGATTCTCGCTCCTGAAATTGAGATTATCACCCCTACCCGCGACCTCACGCTCACACGCGAGTATGAGATCGACTATCTGAAGAAACACGGCTACGAGGCCGACTTCAAGAAACTCGAATATTCCATCAACAAAGGTCTCTGGGGCACATCAATCGGCGGTAAGGAGACACTCCACTCCGACCAGACACTCCCCGAGGAGGCTTATCCATCTCAGGTGACCGCCACCGAACCCGAGAAGCTTACCATCTCCTTCAAGGAGGGTGAGATCTCTGCCGTAAACGGCAAGGAATACACCGACAAAGTTGAGGCTATCCGTGAGGTGGAGCGCATCGGCAGCCGCTTCGGCATTGGCCGCGACATGCACATCGGCGACACCATCATCGGCATCAAGGGTCGTGTTGGCTTCGAGGCTGCAGGCCCGATCCTCATCATCGCCGCCCACAAGATGCTTGAGAAGCACACCCTCACCAAGTGGCAGCAGTATTGGAAAGACCAGGTGGGCACCTGGTATGGCATGTTCCTCCACGAGGCTCAGTATCTTGAGCCGGTGATGCGCGACATCGAGAAGATGCTCGAAAGCTCTCAGCGCAACGTGACCGGCACCGTGGAGATTCAGCTCCGTCCCTACTCCTACACTCTCGTTGGTGTAGATTCACCCTTCGACCTCATGAAGACCGACTTCGGTGAGTATGGCGAGGTCAACAAGGCCTGGACTGCCGACGACGTGAAAGGCTTCACCAAGATCCTCGGCAACCAGATGAAGATCTACCACAATAATCAGGTGAAGAACGGTAAGTCGGAATAAGCGGAGGAGATTCAACGTGAAAAAAATAGGTATTATCGGAGGCGCCGGCTACACAGCCGGCGAACTCCTGCGCCTGCTCATCAACCATCCGGAGGTGAGCATCGCTTTCGTACATTCCACAAGCAACGCCGGCCAGCCTGTCACTGCCGTACATGGCGGACTTCTCGGCGAGACCGATCTCGTTTTCTCCGATACTCACCCGCTTGAGGATATCGACATTCTTTTCCTCTGTTCAGCCCACGGACACAGCCGCAAATTCTGGGAGGAGAACGAGCGTCCCGAAGGATTGATGGTGATTGACCTTGCTCAAGACTATCGCGACGAGAGCGATGATTACGTCTACGGCCTTCCGGAGGTAAATATCGACCGCATAAAGGGAGCCTCCTCTGTGGCCAATCCGGGTTGCTTCGCTACAGCTCTCCAGTTGTCACTGCTCCCCTTGGCTGCCGCAGGACTCCTGCCGAAAGATGGCGACATCAATATCACCGCCTTGACAGGCTCTACCGGTGCGGGCGTGAAACCGGGAGCCACCACCCACTTCAGCTGGCGCAACGACAACATCTCCGTCTACAAGCCCTTCACTCATCAGCATCTCAAAGAGATCGGCATGACCCTCGAGAAACTGCAGCCGGGCCACGGTGCTACAATCAACTTCGTGCCCATGCGCGGTGACTTCCCTCGTGGCATCTTCGCCGTCACCACTCTCGATTGTCCCTTGTCAGAGGAGGAGGCCGTGAAGCTCTATCACGACTACTATAAGGATGCACCCTTCACAGTGGTAAGCGACAATCCTATCGATCTGAAGCAAGCTGTGAATACCAACAAAGCTATTATCCACGTGGAGAAACATGGCAAGAAACTAATGGTGACTTGTGCTGAAGACAATCTGCTGAAAGGGGCTTCCGGCCAGGCTGTGCAGAACATGAACATCATGCTTGGCGCAGACCAGCGCACAGGTCTGCGCCTCAAACCCTCCGCATTCTAAAACAAAAAACAATGGAACTTTTCGACGTATATTCATTATATGATATCGAACCCGTGCGCGGTGAAGGCTCTCACGTCTTCACCGCTGACGGTTCAGAATACCTTGACCTTTACGGAGGCCACGCAGTGATCTCCATCGGTCATGCCCATCCCAAATATGTAAAAGCTGTATCCGATCAGGTTGCCCGACTCGGATTCTACTCCAACTCGGTGCAGAACTCCCTGCAGACTCAGCTTGCTGAGAAACTCGGACGTCTTTCCGGTTATCCTGATTATTCTCTCTTCCTCTGCAACTCTGGTGCCGAGGCAAATGAGAATGCAATGAAGTTGGCTTCATTCACCACCGGACGTGCCAAGATACTCGCTTTCGGCAAGGCGTTCCACGGACGTACATTCGGCGCGGTGGCCGCCACCGACAACCCCAACATCCGTGCCCCCTTCAACCACACCGATAATGTGGTGTTCGTGCCGCTCAACGATTTCGAGGCAATGCGCAAGGCTCTTGCCACCGAGGAATTTGCAGCCGCCATCATCGAAGGGATCCAGGGCGTGTCGGGCATCCACGAGCCCACGGAGGAATTTCTCCGCGAGCTGAATGCGGAATGTAAAAAGACCGGCACCCTCCTT
>CAMWZE010000308.1 GCA_947178685.1 uncultured Porphyromonadaceae bacterium | reverse complement strand
ATACATAGGATGGTGGCAGCTCCTCCGTATTTCGTTAAATCGAAGCCCGGTGCTTCACAAATATTTTTGTTTATGAGAAAAGAATCAGAACTTGAAGGAGTAACATTGCTCGGCTGCCAGGGTGTGGCCTATCCTACAGACTACGCCCCGCAGTTGCTCGAGACTTTCGAGAATAAGCATCCGGAGAATGAATATGTCGTAACTTTCGACTGTCCGGAATTCACCACACTATGTCCGAAGACCGGCCAACCCGATTTCGGCCATATAATCATCTCTTACATCCCGCGTGAGCGTATGGTCGAGAGCAAGAGCCTTAAGCTTTATCTCTTCAGTTTTCGTAATCACGGCGACTTCCACGAGGATTGTGTCAATATCATCATGAAGGATCTCTGGAAACTCATGGATCCGAAATATATTGAGGTGAAGGGATTGTTCATGCCTCGCGGTGGGATTTCAATTTATCCATTCGCCAACATGGGTGATGCCGACCATCAGGAATTATGTCGCCGCCGCAGGGAGGCTGCTCTTGATATGAAGAAAGACTGATAATTATGGCTAAGGATTCAATAATCATACTGTCGGGAGGGATGGACAGCGTCACCCTCCTGCATTATAAGAGAGAGAGGATTGCCCTTGCCGTGAGCTTCGATTACGGCTCAAACCACAATGCCCGTGAGATTGAGTGTGCCCGTAAGCAGTGTGAGCTTTTGGGTATCGAACACATTGTGATACCCCTTGATTTCATGGGGCGCTATTTCAAGAGTTCTCTTCTTGAGGGAGCCGACTCGATACCGGAGGGTCATTATGCCGATGAGAATATGAAGTCAACGGTAGTGCCGTTCCGCAACGGTATTATGCTCTCGATTGCTTGTGGTCTCGCTGAATCGCGTGGTCTGCGACATGTGATGATGGCAAATCATGGCGGCGACCATGCCATCTATCCCGACTGTCGTCCGGAATTTGTAGCGGCCATGAGTGATGCCATGAAGTTTGGCACTTATGATGGAATAACTATCGAGGCTGCCTTCACTGATATTACCAAGGCCGACATTGCCCGTATCGGAAAAGAGATAGGTGTGGATTATTCCCTCACTTACTCATGCTATAAGGGTGACGAGAAGCATTGTGGAAAGTGCGGCACTTGTGTCGAGCGTCGCGAGGCTATGGCAGAAGCCGGAATTGATGATCCCACCATCTACGAGGATTGAGATGAGTGTGCTTGTCATAGCGGACTAAGCCAAATTGAAACATCGAATTTTATTCCGGAGAATGAAGTTTAACCCTCTTCAGAAGTCCGGAGAAAAGAAACAAGATTATGTATTACGTCAAGAAAAGATTTGAGATAAGTGCGGCCCATCGTCTTGAACTGAGCTATCCCAGCAAATGCACCCGCCTTCATGGCCACAACTGGATTGTGACTGTTGAGTGTAAGGCAAAGGAGCTTAATCAGGATGGTATGGTTGTCGACTTCACACATATAAAGGAGATGGTTATGGATCGTCTTGACCATGCCGTCATCAACGATGTCATTCCTTGTAATCCCACAGCCGAGAATATGGCTCGTTGGATTGTAGACAACGTGCCCAACTGTTTCCGTTGCGAGGTGCAGGAGAGCGAGGGAAATATCGCAATCTACGAGAAGGATTGATTTATCGTCTTGCTTGAGAATTTTATGAAGTAAGATGAGAAAATTCTTGGAAATTTTATGAAGTAAATGAGAAAGATTAACGAGATATTCTATTCTTTACAAGGGGAGGGCGCCCACACAGGGTGCCCTTCTGTTTTTGTGCGTTTTTCAGGATGCAATAAACGTTGTTCCTTCTGCGATACCAAGCATGAGGATGGCACCTTGATGACTGACGAAGAGATTGCGGCGGAAGTAAATAAGTATCCCGCCCGATGGATTATCCTCACCGGTGGTGAGCCGACAATGTGGATCGACTCTGATTTCGTGTGTCGGCTCAAGGCGGCTACCGGGAAAAGTGTGGCTATAGAGACCAACGGTTCATTACCTGTGCCGGAGGAGATTGATTGGGTGACAGTGTCGCCCAAATGTGGAATGGCCGGAGCAGGAGATTATGAAATAAAGGCTGCGCGTGCCGATGAACTTAAAGTGGTGGATGTGGCTCAGGATCTGGAGCCATATTTCAGTTATCCTTGTGTGTCTGCCTCCACCCGGTTCTTCCTGCAACCCTGTTATGTGCCGGATGAGGTAGAGAACTCTCACAATGTCCGACGCGCTATTGACCGTGTGTTGTCCGATCCCCGTTGGACCCTCTCCCTCCAGACCCACCGTCTTCTCAACATCCCATAGACAATTGGAGTCACAATGCTTCACCATCAGGAAGTCTCCGATTATTTGAAAAGTTTTGATTAGATGCAACATTAAGATGTCGTTTTTTTAGTTAACTTTACCATTCATTTATTTTACAGAGGCGTATGAATAAAACTATGGAATATCCTATCGGTCTGCAAGATTTCAGGACAATCAGAGAGGAAAACTATGTGTATATCGACAAGACGGCATACATAGAGAAACTGATTAGAAAGAAATCCCGTTACTGTTTTCTCGCTCGTCCTCGACGCTTCGGAAAAAGCCTTTTTCTTTCCACACTTCAATACTTCTTTGAGGGGAGAAGAGACCTTTTCAAAGGGCTGTCGATAGATTCCATGGAATGGGATTGGATCTCATATCCTGTCTTACGGCTTGATCTGAATACTGACAGCTATGAGAAACCCGGACGCCTCGATACTCTTCTCGACAACATATTCCGTAAATGGGAAAAAGAATATGACATTACCGACATTGCCGGCTCATTTGCGATGCGATTTCAGAATATTATCGAGGCTGCTCATGCTGCCACAGGCAGACAGGTGGTGATTCTTGTTGACGAATATGATAAGCCAATGGTCACTAATATCCACAACAAGGATAATATTGATCATTATCGCGACAGACTCTCTTCGGTCTATTCAAACTTCAAAAGTTCATCGGAACATATACGAATGGTATTTCTCACGGGAGTTAGCCGGTTCAGTAAATTAAGTGTATTTTCCGATTTGAACAATATTGCTGATCTTACCTTCCTGGATGAGTATGCTGATATCTGCGGCATTACGGAGAAAGAGATGCTCGACAACTTGCAGGAGGGTATTACCGCGCTTTCAGAAAGTGCCGGAATAAATCGGGAAGAAGTTCGTGTACGGTTGAAGAGAAATTATGATGGTTATCGGTTTTCTGAATCGGGGAGTGATATCTATAATCCATGGTCGTTGCTTAACGCTATGAATTACTCCAAAATTGCAAATTACTGGAACGACACCGGATTGCCGAAGTTGGTGGCACATACTCTAAAGAGTGTACATGCTGATTTAAATGGATTATTCCATACCTATTGCACAGATGACGATCTTAAAGGTCTTGATCTG
>CAMWZE010000307.1 GCA_947178685.1 uncultured Porphyromonadaceae bacterium | reverse complement strand
AACTTACCCCGGCCTATATTGCCGAGAAGGGTGATATTATTGTAGTGGCTGATGATTTCTCATCTGAGGCATATCCTGACAAAAATGCTGTCCATCGACTTGAGTCGGCCGGAATTGAAGTCGCAACTCTAACGGAGCTTCAGAATCTTCTCAAAAATGTATCGCATCACGAATTCAGAATCTTACCCTGGGGGTGGAATCATTCACTTCGCTCCCGGCTCGAAGCGTTTTCCATAGATCCCGCTTTACTTAAGACCAAGGAGGAGATCGATATGATCAGAAGTCTGGCTCATCGGCGCACCACCATTCCTTTTCTGCGTTTTATCCGCAAAATGCTACCGGCTGTCTCTGTGGCCGTTGCTGAAGAGTTTACCGAAGTAGATAAAGCGCTGGAGTTTGCTCAAAGAGAGAAGAGAGTCTACTTTAAGGCTCCATGGAGCAGTTCCGGACGTGGCATCCTCTATTATGATGCTTCACTCTACGAGGATAAGCGGATATCCACCCAAAAGTTGAAGGAATGGCTTGGAGGATTTATACGCAAGCAGGGAAGCGTAATGGGTGAGCGCGCATTCAACCGGGTTGCCGACTTTGCCACAGAATGGTGGATTGAGGATGGTAAGGCTGAATTCTTAGGATTATCGCTTTTCAACACATCTGAAGAGGGACGCTATACCGGCAATATGCAGTTATCCCAAACAGAAATCGATTCCCGTCTACAATCCCTTTCTCCTCATTGGTCACCGGAAGTTATTGCAGCTCAGAAAGCCGCACTCGAATCGCTAATAGCCCCTCACTATTCCGGGCCGGCCGGTATTGATATGCTTATTGATGCCGACGGCACTCTGAATCCATGTGTGGAGATAAACCTACGGCTTACAATGGGTATGATAGCCTTAGGCAAACCTCTCCCTTGTAAGAAACCTCTATCTTGATAGCTGCTACCTAAGTAAGCTGTTGCAACCGATACACTCTGATTTTGACTCCTATGAAAAATATATCTGCTATAAAAACAATTAGCATAGTCGGCACCGGAAATGTGGCGACCCACCTATATAAAGCTCTATCTGAAATCCCAACTTCAGTGTGTGGAAACGGCACTCACGATCAGACCATTCCATCGGCGCCGGATATCACCCTTGTTAATTCACGCACCCTCGAAGGTCTTCCCGACCATAGCGATGTTATACTTATAGCCGTAAAGGATGATGCCATAACTGAAGTTGCAGCTCGCGTCTCCGGAAAAACATCTATCCTGGCCCATACATCCGGCTCAATACCGATGGAAGCACTGAAAGAATATGCAGAAAACTATGGCGTTTTTTATCCGTTGCAAACCTTTTCAAAGGATAAAGAGTTAGATTATAAGGAGATTCCCTTCTTTATAGAGGGATCATCAAAATCTGCCGTCGATATTCTCACCAGCCTGGCAAGCCTGATTTCGAAAAATGTGTATGGGGCAGATTCCGATAAGAGAAAACGCCTGCATATTGCCGCAGTCTTTGCATGCAATTTCGCGAATCACCTTGTCGGAATTGCTGATGACATACTTAAGGAAAATGGCATGGATTATACGGTGCTTCTCCCTCTCCTGAAAGAGACAATAGGAAAGCTCTATCTACTCCCACCCTCAATGGCGCAGACAGGTCCGGCGGTCCGTAACGATACCACCGTTATGAAAGCTCATGAGGAGATGTTGGCCGATAATCCTGAATACCTCGGTATTTATCGTGCCCTCTCCCAATCTATTGTTGACCGACACGGTAATAAGTAAGGTCTGAAAAAAGATTAATCAAACTCAAAATTTAAAATAAAAATGGTCGACTACGATTTGAAGAAGATAAAAGCATTTGTATTTGACGTAGACGGGGTGCTCTCCCCTTCCACTATTCCGTTGGGTGAGGATGGTTATCCGCGTCGCATGGCAAACGTCAAGGATGGCTACGCTCTTCAGTTAGCCGTAAAGAAGGGCTATAAAATTGCGATCATAACAGGAGGAAAAGGAGAACCTGTGTACCGACGCTTCGAATCGCTCGGAATCGACTCCATCTTCCTCAACGCTACCCATAAACTACCCATTCTTAAAGAATGGATGGAGAGAGAGGGATTGCAACCTGAGGAGGTGGTATACATGGGCGATGATATCCCTGACCTCCCCTGCTTGCGGTATGTCGGTCTTCCCTGCGCTCCCTATGACGCATGTCACGAGGCCATACAGACCGCCCGATACATTTCCAAATTCACAGGGGGCTATGGTTGTGGACGTGACATTCTCGAACAAGTCATGAAAGCTCAGAATCACTGGATTTCCGACCATGATGCATTCGGCTGGTAAACTATTTATAAGCTATTGAGCTCGGATGACCTCTCAATTCAATTAAAACCCAAATAAAAGAAATTATGTTAGCAAATCTCGATAAATACAAAATTCTTTTGGCGAGCAAATCTCCTCGTCGTCGTGAACTTCTGCAGCAACTTCGCATACCCTTCCATGTGGTAACATTAGGTGGTATCGACGAGAGCTTCCCGGAATCCGTGCCGCGCATCGACGTGCCTCAGTTCGTTTCTGAAAAGAAGGCGGATGCATTCCAGAAGATTATCACCGACAATGAACTCATAATCACAGCAGACACCATGGTGATATGTAACGACCATATATTAGGCAAACCTAAAGATGCGGCTGAGGCGAGGGAGATGTTGCGTATGCTATCGGGCAAGACCCATCAGGTGGCAACCGGAGTTACCGTCACAACTCTCAACAAACGAACCTCCTTCACAACCGTGACTAAAGTAACTTTCGGAGAACTGACCGACGAAGAGATCGATTACTATGTTGAAAATTTCCAGCCGTTTGACAAAGCCGGTGCATACGGAATACAGGAATGGATTGGTGCGATTGCCGTCAGTGATATCAATGGGAGCTACCACAATGTAATGGGTCTACCCATCTACCGTCTCTATCAGGAACTTAAGCTCTTCTGATCTTTCATAACCGAATGTTACCTTATTTTTATCAGGTGACGGGAGACACCATTTGTTTACGTCCTAAAACTTCAATCAAAATGATAAGGAGATATGTCAGAATTTTTATCCGGACATATCTCCTTATCTTATAAAGTTCAGGCGGTTAATACACTAATCACTCACTACATCCCCCGACTCTCCTATCAGTCTACTCTCCTCTACCACTTTCAACGCGCTCTCATCAACATCGTCAAACCATTCGCTCAATTTTTGTTTAGCTTTCCGGAAAGTCTCATCCGACAGGTTGCCCCATATATGTTTTACCACATAGAACAGCGCACCCGCATCATCCACAAATCCTCCCGGCAAAGCATCAGGCAAGAAGTCAAGAGGAAGAATAAAATAACCCAGGGCTGCCACAACCATCAAGCGATCTTTCACCGGTAAAGCTTTATCGAATGTAGCATAATAA
>CAMWZE010000306.1 GCA_947178685.1 uncultured Porphyromonadaceae bacterium | reverse complement strand
ATATATAAAGGGGCGTGTCTGCTTCTCACTGCAGGAATCTTCTCTTCGTGCGATGTGCTCGACCTCGAACCTCTGGATTCTTATACTGAACCAATTATCTTCTCGGATGCCACTCTCACCGAGGCTTATGTCACCAAGTTCTACACATATCCCAAGAATGGCTACAATGAGATGAGCCACCGCTATTTCTGCGATGAGGCCCAGTCAAACTTCAACAACGATTATGCATGGCAAATCGAGCAGACCGGCTGCACACCCGATGTGATGGGTTTCTTTAATATGTGGAAGGAATACTATACAGATATCAAGAATATCAACATCTTCTTCAACAATATGGAGAATGTGGATAAGATTCCTGAACCCGCGCGGAGCACTCTCATAGGCGAGGCTAAATTCTTCCGTGCTTTCTTCTACATGGATCTCATCAACCACTTCGGCGGTGTGCCCTTGATAACACACACATTTGATCTTGATGATCCCGACATGATGGTGGAGCGTGACTCTTATGATACATGTGCCGACTTTGTCGTGTCGGAATTTGACGAGGCAGCCAAGCTGCTTCCCGAGAAGCAGACCGGCAGCAACTTCGGACGTGTCACCAAGGGTGCCGCGCTTGCCTACAAAGCAAGAATGCTCCTCTATATGGCATCTCCACTAAACAATCCCACCAACGACAGAAGCAAATGGCAGGCGGCTGCCGATGCATGTGAGGCTGTTTTCGCACTCAATCAGTATTCTCTCGATCCGAGCTATCAAGAGCTTTTCTATAATCACCAGAGCCCTGAGATCATTTTCGAGCGTCTGTATGATGTGGAGCATGGACATTGGTTCAACTGGTATAACCAGCCAAACGGATACCTCGGATGGTCTTACACCTGTGTCACTCAGGAGATGGTGGATAGCTATGAACTTGAAGATGGCTCTATGCCCGATTCTTCAATCTATGCCGACGAGAATAATCCCTCTCCCGTTAATCCTTGGGAGAATCGCGATCCTCGTTTCTATGCTACCATTGTTTGTGATGGTCAGAATTTCGTAAACCGTCCGGTTGAATATTGGGTGAATGAGGATGGCAAGACAGGCGGTCTTGACTCGGAATACTCCGGCACAGAGAACTGGAACTACTCAAAGAGTCATTATTCACTCCGCAAATTTGCCGGTGAATGGATCACATCTCCTCGTGCCACCCGCGCCAACAACCCTTGGATCTATTGCCGTCTCGCAGAAGTTTACCTCAACTATGCCGAGGCTAAATATCAGCTTGGCGATGAGGCTACAGCTCGCGAATATGTCAACAAAGTGAGAGAGCGCGCACGTGACGGTAAGGCCGGTATTCTCCCCGATGTCACCGCCACCGGCGACGAGCTCCTGAAAAAGATTCAGCATGAGCGTAAGGTGGAGCTCGCTTTCGAGGAGCATCGCTGGTATGACGTTCGTCGTTGGAAAATCGGCAAGGAGACTCAGGCAGGCACTTTCCACGGCATGAAGATCACACGTAAGGCTGATGGCTCGAAAGTCTACAATCTCCACTTCCTACAGGAACGCACGTTTGAGGATCATCATAATCTGGTGCCGCTTCCTCAGTCGGAGCTTAACAAGAATGATTTGTTGAAACAGAATCCGGGTTATTGATACCTCGGTCTTAAGAGTAAAAAAGATTTGTAAATAGGTCTGGAATCAGTTATGACCCGGACATTAGGGACAGACCGGCGGATAAAGCGTGAAACAGGGTAGGGATCCGTCAGGTCTGTCCCCCTTTTTTAGGGATTTAGCTTGAGTTATTTATCCGGCAGATTCTCCTCAAAATTCCCGGAAATTATATATAAGAGATTGTTATTACTTTCCGTTATATTTAACATATATGGCCACTGCGGTCTCGCATAAGGTGGCCTGATTAATCATTAACTTCAACATCGTGAATTAAACTGATGAAATCAATTGCATATATATTTGCGGCGGCTGCTTTGTGGTTGTTTCCGGTCGATGGTGAGGCCCGCCAGTATTGGAATATGAATTCCGACAACGGAATCACGTGGAATGTGGATAAAGGTGACGCCCACTCCGACCATATAGAGATGGCCGGAAAGAGGGTGGCCACAGTTTTGCGTTATGGCGTGGATGCTACCGGCAAATTCTCTGTAAATAAAAGCATGGTCTGGCCAATGCTTCGCATAATTCCCAATAACACGGGAGGATGTGTGATGCGTCGTTTTGATTGGGATCCCCTGGATGCAATCACAGTCAACGGTCGCTCGCTCAAAACCAACGAACAGGTTAAGAGTATATCTCTTAAAGATGCCCTCAAAGTGGAGAGTGACTTCAACAATGGCTACTATGGCAGCTGGAGCCTTTCCAGAGCTTATTTCCCATCAACCGAACTGCCTACTCTCGTGGAAAAATACACACTCGTTAACACGGGCAAGAAGCAGATTCGCGTTGAGATTCCTGAAGGTGGCTTCGTCACCACAACCGACCCTGCAAAGGGGGTGAAAGGCTCCTACCGCATCGAGGGCAAGACCGACAGGAATGGTGCGTTTTATCTTGAGCCGGGAGAGGAGCTCACTTTCTCAGCCCATATCACCGCCACTGCTCCGGGTGAGACTCCTGTGGTGCCTGATGCCGATAAGGAACTTGCCAAGCGTGGTGAACTTGTGGAGAATCTCATGAGCTCACTCGTGCTTGAAACACCTGATTCTGTCATCAACAAGATGATGGACTTCGCAAAGGTGCGTGCCGGAGAGAGCATATATGCCACCAAGGGTGGTCCGCTTCATGGTCCGGGCGGCGAAGCTTACTACGCCGCTATCTGGGCTAACGACCAGGCGGAATACGTGGATCCCTTCTTCCCCTATACCGGCTATGAATATGGCAATCAGTCAGCTCTCAATTCATTCCGCCATTTCGCAAGATTCATGAATCCTGAGTATAAGACTATCCCAAGCTCTATCATAGCCGAGGGCGACGATATCTGGAACGGTGCCGGCGACCGTGGCGACTGCGCCATGATTGCTTATGGAGCCGGACGCTATGCTCTGGCACGTGGAAATCGTGCGGAGGCTGAGGAGCTCTGGCCTCTCATCACATGGTGTCTTGAATATTGCAAGCGCCAGATTAACGAAGATGGGGTGGTGGCTTCCGACTCTGATGAGCTCGAAGGACGTTTCCCGTCAGGCAAAGCTAATCTCTGCACCTCCTCTCTTTATTACGATGCTCTTCTTTCAGCCTCTTATCTGGCAAAGGAACTCGGAAAGCCCGGGGCTGCCCAATACCAGAAGCAGGCGGCCGAACTGAGAAAGAATATGGATAAATATTTTGCTCATGAGGTGGAGGGTTTCGACACTTATGCCTATTATAAAGGGAACGATGTGCTTCGTTCTTGGATATGTATACCTCTTACCGCTGTCTCTTATAAAAATCTGAAGCTGCCGACGACTTAATAT
>CAMWZE010000305.1 GCA_947178685.1 uncultured Porphyromonadaceae bacterium | reverse complement strand
CTTCTCTTTTATGGCTCAACGACCATAAAAATCCGATTTATATAGGGAAGAGGTCTAAACTTTGTTGGGACAATTTGCAATGTCATGATAGAGCCAATTGTTGAAATCATGGTTTTTCACGTTTTGGCTAAAATTGATTCGGATATGTAATGAATGAGTTGATGAAAATGTCATCTTTAGGGGTAAAAGTAGCTGCAAATAATAAATAATCTTATGTTTTGTGCATTATGACTTTTATTACCCGCCACTACTTATAAAGATATTTCACATTTCACTTACTTAACACATTTAAATCCATTAATTATGATCTACGGATATATCAGGGTCAGCAGCGATAAGCAGACCGTTGAGAATCAAAGATTTGAAATCACTCAGTTTTGCAATCGCGAGAATATCCGGGTGGACGGCTGGATAGAAGAGACCATTTCAGGCACCAAATCTTATACCAAACGTCAGCTCGGTAATCTACTGAAAAAGATAAAAAAAGACGACCTCATCATTTGTGCCGAGCTATCACGCCTCGGTAGAAATCTCTTCATGATCATGGAAATTCTCAATATCTGCATGACTAAAGAGGCTAAGGTATGGACTATCAAAGACAATTATCGACTGGGAGATGATATCCAGTCGAAAGTCTTGGCATTCGCATTCGGGCTCTCGGCTGAGATAGAACGCAATCTTATATCTCAGCGCACTAAGGAGGCTTTGTTGAGGAAGAAATCTGAAGGAGTAACACTCGGCCGACCAAAGGGAAGACAGAATTCCACAGGTAAATACAAGTTGAGCGGTATGGAGAATAAAATCAAACGTCTGCTAAATAAGGGTGTGTCTAAGCGTAAGATAGCTAATATATGTAAGGTAGATCGCAGCACCCTCGATCGTTTCCTGAAGATGCTTGATGAAAAGCAATATGACAACATACTTTAAGATGAGATAAGACAATATAATAGATATTATATATCCTTAAATCAGTCTATTATAATGGCGGTAAAAAATGGGACATAAAAACCTATATCGCCATCTGAAGCAAGCAAACAGCAACCAACAATAACCAACTTATCTCTAATTTTTAAAGTATGAGAAAACTGTTTTTAATTTTGATGACGCTTATGGCATGCTGCTGGAGCCTCTCGGCACAGACGCATACCTTCCGCGGAACAGTGCTCGACGCAACCAGTCACGAGCCATTGGTTGGCGCGACAGTAATGCCTATCGGCGGTGGACAAGGCACCGCCACAGACATTGACGGCAAGTACTCAATCACGGTACCCTCCAACGTCACTCAGGCAAGATTCTCCTATGTTGGCTATAAGGAGCAGGTAGTTGCTCTTCAAAACAACATGGTGGTATACCTCAACTCACAGGAGGCTAACCTTGACGATGTGATCGTCGTGGCCTATGGTACTGCCAACAAGGAATCTCTTACAGGTTCTGTGGCGGTAGTGGGGGCCAAGGAGATTGAGGATCGTCCCGTGACTTCTGTGACGAGTGCCCTTGAGGGTAACGCACCCGGTGTGATGGTCAACAACTCCACTGCACAGCCCGGTGAGTCTGCCTCTATCCGCGTGCGCGGTTTCTCTTCAATCAACGGTGAGAATGCCGCACTCATCATCCTTGATGGCACTGAGTATGTGGGTGATATCGCCGCCCTCAATCCTAACGACATCGAGTCGATGTCGGTATTGAAGGATGCCGCTTCCTGCGCACTCTACGGTAACCGTGGTGCAAATGGCGTTGTGCTCATCACCACAAAGAAAGCTAAGAATCTCGGCAAAGTCGACGTGACTCTCCAGATCCGTCAGGGTGCCTACGAGCGCGGTCTTCCCTTCTACGACCGTCTCAATGCCAACGACTGGATGCAGACCACTTTCAATGCTCTTGTAAACGGTTCTGTCACAGGTCAGAACTGGACCCGTCAGGAGTCTATCGACTATTGGAAAGAGAACTACATTGCCGGTTTTGCGATGCTCAATATCTATGATAAAAAGGACAACGAGCTTTTCGATTCCAACGGTAAGTTTAATGCTGTCCGTAAGGCAGGCTACAACAGCAAGGATATGGACTGGTGGGATGGCGTGTCACGCACCGGCTACCGTCAGGAATATTCCGTGAGCATGGCAGGCGCAACCGAGAAGTTCAACGCTTTCGCTTCTGCCGGCTATATGAAGGAGAACGGCTATGTGCTTCTAACCGACTTCGAGCGTTTCAACGGTCGTGTAAACCTCAATGCGAATCCCGTGAGCTTCCTCCGCGTAGGTCTTAACCTCAATGCGGCCCAGACCGAGAGCCAGAGAAGCCCTCTTGATCCCGACAACCTCGGTGTGACCATCAATCCCTTCTCGATGACTACCAACAAGGCTCCTATCTATCCCTACTATCTCCATGATGCTGAGGGCAACATTGTATACAGCCAGGGTGAGCCGGTATGGAACCAGGAGTCATACAACTCCGATGGCAATATCGTATGGAACATCCGCGAGGACCGTCACAACTATAGCGTGACTATGTTTGACGCATCTCTCTATGGAACTATTATCCTTCCTTATGGCTTCGACCTCACAATCAAGGGTGCAATGTTCCGCGACAAGACCAACGAGATGTCGTATGGCAACAACAAGATCGGTGGCCAGCAGAACGTAGGTTCTTACTCGAAGACATATTACACCACCGGCACAAGCACCTTCTCTCAGATGCTCAACTGGGCTCATGATTATGGCAACCACCATGTAGATGCTCTTCTCAGCCATGAGAACTATGAGTATAAATACACTTACAACTTCGACCGCAAGTCAGGTCAGGAGCTTCCCGGAAACATCCACATGGGCAACTTCTCCGAGATGATGGATATGACCGCCTATGCGGCAGGCTATAAATTGGAATCATATCTCGGTCGTGTACGCTACAACTACGATCAGAAATATTTCGGTGAATTCTCAGTTCGTCGCGACGGTACATCCCGTTTTGCAAAGGATGACCGCTGGGGTACATTCTGGAGCGTCGGCGCAAGCTGGATGATCTCCAAGGAGAAATTCATGCAGGATGTGAACTGGGTGAACTATCTGAAACTCCGCGCGGCCTACGGTTCTGTAGGTAACGATATGTCGGCCGGCTACTATGCTCACTGGGGTCTCTATAACTTCGGTTGGGCACTCGCAGGTTCGACCAACGTGCTCGTTCCCTCTCAGCTCGCTCCCTCCGGACTCAAATGGGAGGCTACAAAAACTCTTGACGTAGCTTTGGAAGGTTCTCTATTCGACGACCGTTTCAACTTCAGCATCGGCTACTACAACAAACGCAATACAGATCTTCTCTTCTGGGTTAAGGCTCCGGGTTCGGCCGGTTCGCTCGGCAACCAGGGTACCGACGCTCAGGTGCTCAAGAATATCGGTACGATGGAGAACATCGGCTGGGAGCTCCAGTTCGGCGTAGACATCATCCGCAACAAGGACTGGAAATGGGACTTCAAGGT
>CAMWZE010000304.1 GCA_947178685.1 uncultured Porphyromonadaceae bacterium | reverse complement strand
TTATTGTAATGTTTCTGTTCGGGCATGCGGAGTATACGTCCTACGGTCTGGATAGTAAACTGGTCGCTGCTCAGTTTGCGGAAAATCAGCAATACCGCTGCCCGTGGACAATCCCAGCCGAGTGCTATCGCCTCCTTGAACAGCAACACTTTCACCATATTGTCAGGAGCTTCCAATCCTGTCAGATTTTCCTTCTCATTGGCAAGCCAGATTGCCATCTTACCGTTCTCAACGGTTATCTCCTCTGTCGTGTTACCTTTCAGATAAGCCTTGACCACTTCAGCCACCTCATTATCCTCTTCCGTCATTTTTTCATTCGTATCGTTAGGAAGCTGAATGAGCAGCAATGGTTTGATGCCGATACCTCTCCTCTCATATTCATCGGCAATCTGCTTGCGTTTATGGAGGGCTGTCTTGAGCAATCTCTCTTCAAGTGAAAGCGGGCTGGCTGCATCCACGTCTATATCAGGATTCAACACCACCTCCCTCTTTATCATCCCTGCCTCTATCACATTCTTACGCTCCACAAGCACTTTCTGAGTTGTCCCGCTAACTGCCGTTTTCGGAGTCGCTGATATGCGTATCTCCACTGCGGGATTGATTCTGTCGAGCACCTGTCCCGACTTGTCTGCTGTCTTCGACCAGAACAGATGCTCCTCATCGATTATTGCCACAATCGGCAGACCCAACTCCTCCTGAGTGCGTCGTGTGATTTCGTAAAGCGATGATGAACTCTCACCGTCGCGAACCATCAGATTCTTGTCCTTATTGACGCTTTCCCAGTTGACAAACAGTATCTCTCCGGCTCGTATTCCCTCGCTCTGTTCAAGTTCGTCAAACATGACTGGGGTCAGTTTTCTGCTGTCGCCGAATGCTCCTTTAAGACTCGCATAACTTTGCAGATGAAGTTTGCGGGGAGCAAACCATATAAAGGCACACTCCTGAAAACGACTGTCGGCATCCTCTTTCAAAGCATCCACGATTGAAGCGAGTGCCTGACAAGCCATGACAGTCTTTCCGGCTCCGGTCGGTGCCTGAAATACTATCTTCCTCCGGCTGCTGCCCGATTTGAGTGCCTTGACTGTCTTTTCGCTCAACTCCTTTACTGCGTCCTGCTGATATTTCAAATTTTTCATTTCTCACCCCCTTTCCCGAATAGTCCCCCTATTGATTCAGTCTCATTATCCTCTTTTTCATTTTCCACAAAAATCACTTTATCACGTTTCTTGGGGAGGATTCGTTTGTAAACGTTATAGATTGCTGCCGGGAGTGCTGTGAGTCTTACCTTAACCTCAACGGACTCAAAGAGCAGCGTTGCAGGGTCTTCACTCGGTGAGAAAACATAAACGCGCATCGGATTTTTTATATCCATTTTCTCTATTATGCCGACAATCTCCTCTATGTATTCCTCCCGATAGATTATGAGCATCTGCTTCTTTCCGTCGTCGAAATAGCGGAAAATCTGATGATGAGTCCTCACTCCGTTCATCCGCTTTTGTTCGGTATATAGATTCTCCTTTATGCAGAGCATATCCGTAGCAAGAGCCACCAACTTATGCATATTCTTCATTGTGCGCGTCCGGCTGATGAAGTCGGTCTTATAATATCTCAAATTATTATCATGCAGTCCCTCGACATGCTCTCCATTAGGTTTTGTGTAACCATTGATTACGCGCTTATTCCGCTCGTATGTTACATTTTCGCAAATCTTATTCTCGTTATTTGTGCAGAGAATACATTGCCGCTTACCACCATCCTCAGCATTCAATTGCATCACAGCGTGCAGCGTTGTGCCTGAACCGGCAAAGAAATCGAGAATAATCGAATTTTTTAGCGAGGAAAATGACAGAAAACGTTTGATTATCTCATCATCTTTAGGATTATTAAACCGCTTTTCTCCAAACATCTCCATAAGTCGTTTGGTCGCTGCTCTCCCGTCTTGGTATATTACGCTGTAAGGTACAGACGTTTCTCGATTAGATAAGTATGACTTAATACAAGGTACAGCATCTTCATTAGATCCAAATTGTACAAGATTTTCAGCAATTTTTGTTTTCATGGTTTCCTCACTATATATCCATCCACGAGAAGGTATTTTTACAGGTTTCCCTGTTACGGGATGTAGTACTTCATATTTCGGTCCACCACCTCCTGGCCATGAAATATCCGAAGGAAAGTATATACCTCTTTCATCAACCCTATTATAGTGGGAATGGTCTTTAGAAGGATGATTAGGCGAAAGTGATTTAAACCATTTTTTTAATTCTTTTGATATAGTATCATAATCATAAGTATATTGCTTTGAAAGTATTTTATATTCCTTGTAAATATCACCTAAACCTTGTTTCCTTTCTCTCCAAACTATTTTTTGTTCTCTTATAAATTCAATATTTTTAACATATACCAGAACATACTCATGGGAAACAGATATATGCTTACTATCATTCTTTCTACCAGCCGACCAAATTAATTGAGCAATAAAATTACGTTCTCCAAAAATTTCATCGCAGATTAACTTTAGATTTGCTTGCTCATTATCATCAATAGAAATAAAGATAACTCCTCGATCGGAGAGTAATTTCTTAGCAATTTTCAGGCGACGCGACATAAATGACAGCCACTTTGAATGGCGATAACTGTCCTCTGAGTCAACAAAAGAGTCATTGTAAATGAAATCTTTGTTGCCGGTATTGTAAGGAGGATCGATATAGATTACGTCAATCTTTCCTTCGTGGGTATAGGCAAGAGTAGTGAGAGCTTCGAGGTTATCACCCTCTATGAGTATATGGTTGGGAGCTTCGGGATTTTTGGAAATTAATGCCCGATCTTTCACCTCCTGAAGTATCGGCAACTCTTCACGGAGACGTTCCTCCACGGCTTCGGGTTTATCCTCCCATACAAGTCCGTAAGTCTTATGTTCGCGCAATAGTCCGAGAAGAGCAGAACGTTCATCATCTGTAAGTCCCTTAATAGTCTTTATACGCTCAATCAGTTTGTGTCGGTCAGTCGCTTTCATGGATAGAGCGACTGCTTTAGATGTCGCTCAGTAAAATTGTCGCCAATACCCCACTGCGACAGGATTAATAAAAAAAGGTGTGGGCATCTGTTACTATGCTCAAATCTACACATCGTGGAGGTAGGAATTCCTTAACCCATAGATAGAGCAACAGATACCCACGAAGATATGTTGTATATCCACACCCACTCCATGCCTGTTAAGGCACAGAATGAGCCGGATAGGTATACACATACCCGTGAGCGTCCATCACAACTTCAATCTTAGTGGGTTAAAAGTTTCCTACGCTTTCGATGTACTAAGAATAAAGCGCGAGTAAACGCCTTTTACATTAATTAAACTCCCACCACGTTTCCTCTCTCGAAACCCGTCGGCGTGAGTCTTTCCGCAAAGTTAATAACTTTCCCTTATTTTACCCCAATATACCCCGGAAAATATCTCCTTAGTTTCTTCCTTTTCTCAATTATAGACTGTTCTTACCGG
>CAMWZE010000303.1 GCA_947178685.1 uncultured Porphyromonadaceae bacterium | reverse complement strand
CTTCTAAGTATCGAATCTTGCGTTACTTTCTATTTTACATAGTAGTGGTGTAGGTAATTCAATAAATTTTATTAAGTTATATCTTTTTCTATGATATATCTCTTAATCAAGATATTTGAATACAAAAGTTAATAATTGTTAAATACTACCGAATTTCATCATTAAGATAATGATTGTAATGTAATTTTGCGTATATTTGCGATATGGATATTATCAGACGATAGAATACTCCTCTCACTGACGTGTAATCTAGACAGTATAAATCATTATCAGAGACGAACATATAGCTTAATGCTTTTATAATACAAGTTAATCTAAAATCAAGTGCGTATGAAAAAGATTCTTCTCTTTTCAAGCCTATGCGGTCTATCAGCACTTTTTCTGCTGGCCCGGTCACCGGGAGGTGTGGAAGGTGTTGACGCATGGTTCAAGGCCATTCCGGTAGGTCCTGACCTACAAGGAAAGTATCAATGGGTTGATGTCGTCGGAGATTCAGTGTTGCAGTATGCGCAGGGGCGTGTTGGTTCCCCTTATGTGTTCACACAAGATCGAAGTCAGGTAAAAGCCCTGAACTTCAATCCGGCCATTGACTTCTCGAAAGGTGATTCTCCCAAGTGGACAGAACTTAACCGCTCATCTTTAATTCAGGGTACTTTTATCGGGGTGTTTGCTCCTTATACTTTCACGGATGAAACCGTAATATACGGAATCGCAAGTGGGGATGGAGGCGGCAGTCTTGTCACGAGTGATCAAATCATCCGTCCCGGCTCCATTGAGCCTCTTGACTATGGTGACAGGTATGGTGAGGATTTACGGCATACGGGTAAAGACTCCATTCCTCAGGATGTATTCAAGGAACATGCAACAAAAGTTCTGACGTATTATCGGGCTGCCAATCCAAACACATCCGTTTGGGGTGGACCTGCGGGAACACTCACAATAGGAGGTGCCTATAATTCCTCGGATAGTCATTTCAACGGGCCATTTGATACGAGTAATTTTGGTAATAAAGGCTTTGAAGGTTATGCGCCCGAACTTCTTGTCTATAACCGTATTCTTACTCCCGGTGAGAGAAGGAAGGCCGAAAGTTATCTTGCGATGAAGTACGGGGTGACACTCAATGACTCCTATCTTGACGCCGATGGTAATCTTGTTTGGGATAGAGATGAGGCAGGTGTATATCATAATAGGGTAACCGCTATAGCCCGGAACAGTACAGGCGATTTCTCTCAGCCTATATCGGCAACTTCGTATGAAGAGGGGCCTGTATATTCATCATTGCCGGAAAATGACAGTTATCATAACTCCAACTCATACGGTCTGCCTTCGGAAGCCCATCTCCTTGTCATGGGTCGTGAGCTCGGCAATCCGATGGCTGATAAAAGTTCTCTGTTCTGGGGTGATGATGGTGGCTCATTGGAAACCTATACTTCCCCGAACGACACACTTTGGCATATCATGAACCGCACATGGCTAGTTCGTACCAATCACCCGACGGTGGCAGATACGACCTTGACAAGGTGGTCCGGATCAGGAATGGAAATTATATCCAATGGTTTCTTGGATGTGATTAGTCAAAACGAAAATACTGCGGGAATAGCCTTAACGCCCGAATTGATTGGGAATACAGGTCTGATTGAATTTACATGTCCATCTACCCATCCGGCATTTAAGGTCGGGTTCAGCAAGCCCGGTACAACAGAATGTGCCTATGGTTTTCTGATTGGAGCAGACGGAAATGTAAAGACTATCAATAATGGTGAGGCGGGCACGTCAAATATTGCCACGGACATAAGTGGAAGTGATATTTCTGTCTTGCTCTCCGAAGGTAAAGTAATGATGCGTATTGATGGAGTCGGCAGTTCCTTGTACACTATCTCCATACCTGACGCAACAGAAGCTTTTCGTGGAATAATCAGTGCGGAAGCCTCTGATACACCTTTACTATTGACATCTGTAAGGTCAAACGGTGCGGTAGAAACGGGCTACATGGCGGAACTTGCGCATAATCTTACTCCGGATAAAGAATTCTACCATTACAGCAGGAACCGTACCTTGATGCTGATAGATCCGACCGGAGAAGGACAATTTGACTTGAACAATACAATTATGGTAAAGTGTTCTTCACCGGATGTGGCCCGTGGCAAGACAGTATTCAACAATATTCTTTGGGATTCTGACGGCAGTGGATCAGATGTGTTTACATTCGCATATTACGATGGCATTTCCGCTGATGTAGATGTTACACCTACTTCTTGTCTGAATGGAACACCTCAGAAAGATGGATCAATTGATATTGGCATAAATATCGGCACCCCGATATATAGGTATGTCTTGACTGTTGACTCTGTGCCTGGAATGAAAAAGGATGATGTTGTTGCAAGCGGACAGTTTATGGGTCTCACTCATCGTATAGATAATCTTGCCACCGGCACCTATACCCTTACCATAACACAGGGTGGAGGCAATGATATTCATGGCAAAGGCAATCTCTTATATTCTACTTATTCCCATACAGACCGCAGGTTTACCGGTGGAGATGTGGAATGGACTATAACCGAGACAGGCTCTAATTACCGCATAGGAGCTGAACCATCTGTTATAGAAGATATTACTCAATATGGCTATGACGTTCATGATGATAGGGCTCATTTCATAATCAAGGGATATACGAGCCTTACTCAAGGTGTGGTCGTAAAACCGGGCGATACATTAGGGCTGCGTTTTTCAGGGATATACGTCATATAACTTCACAACGGGCAGGAAGTACATCGTGAAACGGCATGGACTCTTCGTTTATGGCGTATCTGTATCAAGTATGGACGTGGCGATACACATATAACCGGTCTGACCATCAACGGGCAGCCAGTAGAGGATTTTGAGACAAACGGCAATGTGCAGATCGAGACTCCCAAAAGCAGTACAGTCTCATATACGGTGCACGTGGGCAATGGATGCGATCCGTCACTCCCCAACGGCATCGAGCCGAAGAATCCTGTTGTCATTGCAGAGACTGAACATGAAAATTTTGATTCCGGTCTCGAAGAGTTCAATAGCCAGCTTTCTGTTCGTTCGGAAGATGGAACAGCAAATGTCTTTGATGCTGTCCTTGAACGAGAAAAATCAGGACCTGCCACACTTATGGTATTTGATACTTCAGGAAAGCTCGTCTTCCAAGGAGAAATGGAAGGAGACTATATCAAGACCAGGCAATTCTCAGTTCCCTCACAAGGTGTATATATCGTCAAAGCCATCACTTCTGACGGTGAACATACCCAAAAAATCATAGCAAACTAATAAACATCACATTTCCAGTAAAATAACTCTAATTATGAA
The DNA here is from genome assembly GCA_947178685.1 of uncultured Porphyromonadaceae bacterium. Next base: position 169 of record CAMWZE010000303.1, on the reverse strand, counting down.
ACGGTCATATTCCATAACCGTTGCCATTGCCATACTCTCTGCGGTAGGTTTGTCAGGTGCGTGGTTCCTCTCCGGGCCATCTGCCGAGGCTAACAATTCGCCGGGAAGCAACGGTATAAATATATTGGCTGAAGCCCCTGACACCTCACCGGAGTCGATGGGCGACGAA
>CAMWZE010000302.1 GCA_947178685.1 uncultured Porphyromonadaceae bacterium | reverse complement strand
GTAGTTATATTCAGGAACGTATGGAGAAGGAATGCCCACAACAATATATGGATGATCTTCTTCATTCGGAGTTGCCTCCTCCTGGCAACCATAGTGCAACAGATTATGAACCAGTCCAAATCTTGAATACCATTGTGCATCAAAGACATATATTACGTCATAATCAGAATTGACGTTAGTGTCATATTCCTCCGGGGTAAAGATAAGGAAAGGACGCTTGAAAGGGAAATTTTTTGAATCGAACTCCTTGTATTCGACTCTTGCGATCTCCTGAGCTGAGATGCTGCATATGGTAAGAAGCATCATCAGGACTGTTTGAATAAGTCTTTTCATGTTACAAATTCTTTTGTCTTAGCTGCTGGCACGAAGCTAACATCAAAACCTCTTAAAAATGAAGAATACGTGTGCCAACTATACCATACCCTCTCATGGATAGGTCTAACGCTTCCTTACCAACAAAGGCAATCAAATTCAAAATTACAAATAAATAATGGCTGATGGAAAAACCTAAAGACAAAATTGTCTCGGAGAAGGCGAATTATAAACTTGGATTTATATTTTGAGGGAAATTACGACTTCAACAATGCCTTTTTGATGCGGCAAAGAGTAACGGGATCTATCTGAAGATACTCCGCTATCTCTTTCTGAGTCACGTCCTGCTCAATCTGCGGATGCTCATGGATGAGCTCAAGATAACGTTCCCTTACTGTCTTTGAATATAGGCTACAGTAACGATTGAGCAAAGAACTGTAGGCCCTCTCCATAAAAAACGTACCTGCTGACTTGCTTTAAAATCCTCTTTATACAGTTCCGGAATAACTGTAGCATCCGTCACCCAGACTTCTGATTTTTGCCCGGCACCAATATCCAGTACCGCAGTTAAGTTATAAAGTTACTTAATGTAATGCCAACACATGTCGGCCTATTTCATGAAGACTATTCACAATACGTTCTCTTTGCTGACGTTTTGCCTTTTTCAATCCATTGACATAATGTGATAGCTGCTTCACATTAATTCCTGACCACTTGCTTATCACCGTCAAAGTAGTAAAATTTTCCGCGTCTCGCAAAAGCGCAGCTGTGTCCAATTCATAATCTACAATATAGTCGCCTCTAATCATATAATCAGGAATTATATCGCCATCAGCCACACACCCCTCTATATGCATTCTTAATGCCTCTTCAAAATTTTTCTTCAATCCATTCAGTGTTTTATCAGCGACTGCAACAGTACCATAATCTTCTGAAGAAATGCCACAACAAAAGTTATCTCCAGTCCATTCCACCAACACTTTTATCTCTTGTTTTTCCATATTTATATTTTATTCTAAGTTGCTATTATTACAACACAATTGAACTGAAAAATTATTTCCAACCGGCTTGCTTCCATATGCTATTAAGAAGAAACTGGCTCAGGGTCTCACTCGGTTTACCCCTGACAGTCACCTTCCCTTTCTTCTCAGGATGCTTGTATTGACGATGGTCTCCTTTTGTATACATAAGAATCCAACCGTCACCTTCCAGCATTCTGATCACCTCTTTAACCTTGAATTTATTCATATGGAGATCTCTGGCTATTATTTATTGTTCATTTCACAAAGATAACCTTTTTTCTACTCTTAAACAAATAATACCTTTACTTTCCTTTTAAAGTCACAAAAGCAAATAGAAGGACTGTATGAAATATCGATTACTGTATCGTCCCTGCACATAAACACTAATCTGTCGGAATACACTTCTACCCTATCTACAGATATATAAAAAAGGAATCAGGAGTCGTGAACAAACGTCCGAATCCTGATTCCTTTCAGAAATCACAAATCTAACTGACCACTGATTTTACCAGATGGAATTGAGCTTGCGATACTCAACTTTCTCTACACCTGAGATGCGGTTATAGGTTTCGCGGGGGAAGACAAGGTTAGTCATCACCATTGTGCCGTCGGCACTGAAAAGCTCCACCGAAGAGCAGTCGGCCACTATGTGAAGCTCCATCTCATCGGCATCAGTATTGAAAGGTGCCGGAACGCTCGGGATAGAGAAGAGATTGTTGAATTTCACCTCTCCGGTTGAAGATGTGCGATTTGCAATAAACTTACGCGCGCCTGCATTAATCTCGATATCATAATACTCCCCCATCGAGTTCTCAAGGCGTATCACAGAATTCTCATTTAACTTTACTGTCATACGAGCCTCATATGAATTGAGTTTGCCAACATTTCCATCGGTTGCCTCCGTCCAACTACCTGCTATTGCATCGAGTTCCTTCACCACAGCGGCAGTGAGTAGTGGTGTGCCGTTGTAATCCTTCAAAGTGAGCTCTCGCGGAAGAGTCATTGCCGAACGCCAAGGGTCACAAGGCACATCGCCGCTATAGTTCCAGTTATTCATCCACCCTATAAGGATATAGCGTCCATCAGGAGCATTGCTCCATGTTACTCCGGCATAGTTGTCGGCACCATAGTCCATCCATAGAGGATAATTGAGATCCATGGCCTTAAACTCCTTTCCATCGAAATCTCCGACAAAATACTCTGTTCCGGAACCACCAACCGGTCCACCGGGATTATTACTTACGATAAGCACCCACTTCTCACCACCGTTGTAGGGCATACGGAGGAGATCAGGACATTCCCACTGACCGATATTGCTACGGGCTGCATCCGACGTGAATGTTGAGAGTTTTTCCCAATTTTTCAGGTTTTTCGATCCCCAGAATTCAATCTGCTCGCTCCATCCGAGAGCAAGACACATCACCCATGTCTTTGACTCCTCATGCCAAATCACCTTAGGGTCGCGAATCTCCGGCAGATCTGTGTTGGGTATCACCGGATTACCCTCATACTGGGAGAAGGTCATGCCTCCGTCAGTGCTATAGGCCATACACTGCTGCTGACGCTCCCCTGAAGCTGTGTAGAAAGCTATGATAGCATCCTTACCAAAGCCGGCTACATTATCCTTATCGAGCACAGCGCTTCCGGAGAAGATGTCGCCCCATTCGTTACGCACCATAGCCACCTTCTGTTCCTCCCAATGGATAAGATCTTTGGAGGTGGCGTGACCCCAGCTCATATTACCCCAACCGGTTCCCTGAGGATTATACTGATAGTAGAGATGATATGTGCCGTCTACATACACCATACCGTTGGGATCGTTAATCCAATTCTTGGCAGGGGTATAGTGAACTTGGGGACGATATTGCTCGTTTCGAGTCGATACTATAGGCTCATCCGGCTTTGGATCATCATTTGGCTTTTCGGTTTCTTCACCATTCACCCATGCCGGATGCGGATTATTGTCATCGCTGCAGGAGATAGCGCTTATTGCGAGAGCTGAAAAGAGAAATATATTCAGAATTTTCATATAATTACACCATTAAGTAATTACACCATTAAGACTTTAAAAATAAGCTCCCGTTGATCGGGATAGAAGTCACCGACCTCCGGGAGCTTATGGAATTTTAACCAATCAACGTGTCTTGAGATATTCTATAGAATTTTTCGCAAGCT
>CAMWZE010000301.1 GCA_947178685.1 uncultured Porphyromonadaceae bacterium | reverse complement strand
CCTCCATCGTCTACTACCTCAACGACTGATTATCTTAATTTCAGAAGTCGCCCCAAATAATTCAGGAGTCTAAAAACCCCCTATGATGATCCTGACCCCAAAATATCAGGAACAAGAATTTCTATGTAAAGAAACGAAGTCTATGGCATTGCTACCATAGACTTCGTTTCTTTGTAAAACAGATATTTAATTCACTGCATATTAAACACCTAAAAACAGATTTATTTTAATATGCCTGATGATGCGCCGGACTGTTTTGAAATATCATTGTTATGATTGACTTTCTTACCAAATCCGAAAGTATACGTCGCAGACAACTGCACAAATGCATGACGGGATGCATTGCTCGTCCATCTGTCAACAGAGTAACTGATACTACTCATTGTGTCGTGTGATGCTCTCCAGTTCCAACGCTGAATATTTTGCGCCCTCAAAATGATATTCCATCTTCCATTGCTCCAGCCTCCTTGAACAACAAAATTATCTTTATTTCGTGTCCATACACTTGACATTGAGTCATAATTATCCGTTGCATTCGCTGATTGGTAAGACAATGCAAAATTAAAATTTCCAAGATAGTACAGAGCCTGTGCATAATAACTCAAACTTGAATGGTTGATATTATACGGCTTACCATTATGGACATGTAGATACGCCAGTTGACCCGACAGGTATAATTTCCCGTCCAATAAGTTAGTTGAAGCATTCACGCCATAATTATAATGGCGGAATGTTCCGACAGGCTGTTGGATAGTGCGCACGATTCCATCAGTGGTTGCCTCATATACAAAAGCAGCACGATTTCCTACAAGCCATGAATTGGCAAACAAGGATATTTTGAATTTATTTGAAGGTATGAATGTGTAATTAATCCCTATATCATAACTTCGATGTGATTTTAAGAGAGCATTCCCCGTATGCCAGAGAAAAGGTGAGACATGAACGACATTTTCACTTTTATAGTTAGAAGATGGAGGCCACACCGAATAATGAAATATTACACCCAAGGAGTTTCTATTATTGGCTACATATCTGACAGAGGCGTCAGCATATGGATAATTGGAATCGGAAATATTGTCGTTTAAGCGAGTTGACAACCAGTCCCAGCCGAACCCTAAGGAAGCGGAAAGTTTTGCTGAAGAAAAGTTATAAGATGCACCAATCTGTTCAAATTTAGTCGTAGAGTTATCCAACGCATTTACAGATCCGCTATAGTTCGTTCGGTTATTCTCAAAGAAGCCTCTGACGTGTGACATAAAAGAATGCTTGTCAGAAAATGTATGACTATAAGTTAGAACTGCATTTCCATTATGTGTATTGTCATCTGCAGCGTTATATATGGTAGATAGCTGAGATTCGATATATCTTGAATCCTGATCTGTATGGGAATAGGAATAGCCTAACGATGCAGATATAGAGCTGTTTTTGGGCAGACTGAAAAAATAATATCCTGAATAGTTCAGATATTTTGCTTTATGGTTTGATTCCAAGGAATATTCATCGCTTGTCATAAGGTAATCTGTATATTCAACCCTGCCTTCATTGTCATTATGAGGCATGCGGTCAAGACCGAGTGCTATCTGACTATTGGCGGTAATCTTATCTCCGGAATATAGAGCTCTGAAACTTCCCTCATAATTCTGTTTACGATATTTAGAGTTTTCTGTAGTGGTCTCTCTCTGAAAACTTTTTATTCCTCCGTTTTCTTGAGGCAGATGAAACGACTCTATCTGATCAACACCAAAATGATTGTTAGACATATAATAACCATACCCCATTATATCGTAGGTCATTTTATTCTTGACAAATCTTGCATTAGCCTGTATGAATCCTGAATTGGCAATGAAATTCTCAACCCCAAGTGTCTTTACATACCCACCATATTCATACTTTATCATTCTGAAATTGATGACGAAGCGATTACCTTGAAATCTCGGGTCAGACGGATATTCAAGATATTCCACTGTCTTTACATCCGTAACTTTCATCATTTTTAATTCCGCTTTAGTTGCAGGCACATAGTCTATGTATATTGCAACCGGCTGTCCCGACGCTGTTGTAACGGCTGAAGATCCGAGCCGAGTATTAAGTTGAGGCACAGCCATTCTAACGAGCAGATCAATGGCAGTCTGCGATGCGTTCTTTTGACGCTGTGAGGGACGATAGACACTCTTGTCGGAGAGCAACGAAGCATTATCTCCCTCGACAGTCACCGTTTTCAACTGTATCGGTAGTTCAGTCATCAGAATCGTCCCCGCATTAAAGGATTCGAATTTCCTATATGTTGTCTTATATCCGACACATGACAATTTGGCAACGACTCCCTGACGGTCGCAAGGAATAGAGAACCGTCCGACATCATCGGTAATGCCATAAGTAAGGACTGTGGAATCTTTCGGAGCAAGCAGCATGACGGTAGCGGCTACAACAGGCTCCTTATCAGTGCCCATTACCCTTCCGCTATATACATACTTGCCATGCTGGAGTGCTTCAAGATAATAAGTGTTATGTGACTTGACAACCGTAACCGGATTCAAACCAATAATCTGGCGCAGAGCGTCGTAGGCATCGTTGGCCTTAACCGTGGTGCTTGTCTTGTAGGTCTCAAGTTCATTGTAAATGAAATTTATGTCAAGTTCAGAATGGTCTTCCATTATTTCCATTATGGCCTTTGGAAGCGGAGTGGAGTTGAAACGGTATGAGAAGGTCTCGGCATCGGCCATAAGAAAAGTCAAGATCGCTGCTATAGATGTAATGATACGCAACATATGTCAGTCAAATTTAATGGTCTTATCCTTAATTACGATATGGATCTACTCGAAGTTATTGAGTCGTTCAACAACTTCTTCTAAGGGATACATCTGACTTTCCAGGAAACAAGCAGGGCTTCAAAGACATCGTGCACAATGTCCCTTGTCTCATTGTCGTCACGGATTATCAGCATCGCAAGCCGATACATCGCCGCGTAATGCGAGCGGAAAAGCCTTTCTATGTCATCTTTTGTCGTCATACATATATATGACCCCTCACTCGCAAAAAAGCTAACCTCTCAATGAAAAAAAATTCAACTAAGTGAATAAATCATCCATAGTCAGCTCACTGTGCACTATGCTCCATGCTGTTGGATTGGATAATCCATATGTTGTGACAAATGTCTGATAGCGGTCTTTCGGGAAATGGCGTTTGACAAGGTATTCCTCGGTTTCACTCAACGTGATTAGCTAATTGAGCTTTACTTGAAAGTTTATGCCCAGCTACGAACTTGAAGTCATATTTCTTATTGAAAAATTGCTAAATAAGAAAAGTCCTACACATCCACATAAAATGCAACATTTGGGCAAAACTTGATAATAAAGACTTAAACGGCATTCTTATTGCTTCTGAAGCCAACTTAAATAACGAACTCTCACCCATTGAGTTTGCCAAATAACTGATGATAAAACTCCCGACACTTGCGGTCGTACTCTCTTAACTGCGCTTCCCTTTCAGGCGACAAACGTGGAGTCGGGAG
>CAMWZE010000300.1 GCA_947178685.1 uncultured Porphyromonadaceae bacterium | reverse complement strand
AATACCGAAAATCACCTCCGGAGAAGTGCGGATGCTCTCTCTGAAATTATCCTTATAATTGGGAGAAAGAGTATAGCCCATCTCCATTATCTTGTTCAGTTCATCGATACAAAGCTTATACCAGGAGTCGTCGCTGTCATCACCAAACCATGCGTTGTGGTTGAGATACATCTTGGCCAGAAGCATATTGACAGTGGCGTTGTTCATACGCCCGAGTTCCTTCATACTGCCGAAAGTACCCTCTACATCCTTAAGTTCGGACACGATGAAGTCAAACATCACCTGTGGCTCTACCTGCTCAGGCATCCAACCGGCCTCCTGGGCATCTCCTTTATCGAGAGGGATGTTACGGAAGAGGTCAAAAAGGAAATAATAGTAGAGCGCACGATAGCCGCGAAGTTCGGCCACAGCTGCCTCATCGGCCGCAATTGCCTCATCGTTGAGAAGCTTGTTGCAGGCGTTCACGCCGGCATAGGCTCTCTGCCATGCAGTCTCGAAAAAGCCGATTTCACTGTGGAACTGATGAGTATGGGTAGGTACATAGAGGTCGCCCCAGCCGATACCTATACGGTAAGGCACACACCAGAGGTCAGAAGCCATGTCGGCAAGGTCGGTAAAACCAAACCAACCCCAGATAAAATCACGGAGTGAGCTATACACCGGCATGAAGAGAGATGCTCGCTCAGATTCATTGAATTCATGACCCTCTGCAATCACAATGTCATAGGGATGCTCCTCAAGGTCAGTACATCCGATGAAGCTACCACATAGTGCTGTGGCGCCGAGAGCGGAATATATTATGGTTTTTATTGATTTCATGATAGTTCAAAAGTTGAAGTATTAGAAATTAAGGTTCAGTCCGACAGTAAACGAACGGGTGGTGGGATAATTGTCTCGCCATTCTATACCGGGTGACAGAGCATCACCGTTGGAAAGCTCCGGGTCAAGACCTGAATACTTGGTGATGGTGAAGAGATTCTCAGCCGAGAAATATACGCGGATACCGCTGATAAACTTATTCTCTTTCAATGGCACATTGTAGCCGAGAGTAAGATTAGTCATCTTCAAGAAGTCACCATTCTCAAGATAATAGCTTACAAAGGTCTGCTTCTGGTTACCTGCCAATACACGGTCTCCATAAGGAGCTTTGAGCACTGACTGCAAACGATTGTAGTTTACTGAGTTATTCTCATAATATGCGCGTGCCTCATTCAGTATCTTGAAGAAGAACTGACCTGTGAACTGCATCGAAAGGTCAAACTGCTTGTAACGGAAAGTGTTGTTCCAGCCGAGATAGAGTTTAGGGAAGGCATTGCCCAAATAATGACGCCAGCTCGTGTCAGGAAGCATATCGTCTGTAAGCTCCTTCACCTCTCCCGTCTCAGGATGCTCGACAAGCCAACGGCCGTTATCGCTTACACCTACTGATTTCAGACCAAACCATCTACCCAATGACTCGCCAACTTCAAAACGCTGGGTAGACTGAGAGATAGGCTCTCCAAGCCAGGCTGATTCCTGTTCATTCTCCGTCTCGTAAAGATCGTTGGAAAGTGAAATCAGCTTATTGGAGTTATGTGAAAGTGTCAATGTAGTGTTCCATTCGAAATCCTTGTTGCGCACAGGTACACCACGGAGAAGAAGCTCCACACCGGTGTTACGCATCTTGCCTACGTTTGCCAAGGTATTGGTGACGAGGTTTGGTGGCACCGGAACAGTATAATTGAACAACATGTCGCGGGTCTCCTTATTATAGAAGTCAAGGCTGCCTCCGAAGCGGCTGTCAAACATATCCCAATCAAGACCTACGTTTATCTCGTGAGAAGTTTCCCACTTCAGATTGGGATTGGGGTTTGAATCTACCTGCAGACCCTGCACCCATTTCCCATCTTTATAGAAATAGCCGTCATACTTATACTGGGTAAGAGAAAGATAAGACTCACCTGGAATCACACCGGTAACACCATAACCGGCACGAAGTTTGAACTGAGTCCACCATCCGGCCAAGGGAAGGTTGCGCCAGAAATTCTCATTCATGATATTCCAGCCGGCCGAAACTGACGGGAAATTACCCCACTTATGATTCTTACCGAACTTTGAGGAACCCTCCCGGCGGATAGAGGCAAGGATGTTGTAGCGGTTATCGTAGCCGTAGCTTACACGGCCGAAGAAGCCTATAAGTTTATTATCATTCTTATAGCTGTTCATTGATGCCTTACCCTCCTTCAGTTCCTGACCTATTCCGATATTGTTATACTTGAAGAAGTCATTGTTGAAGTCGGCGTTCCAGGCGCTGAAACCCTCATACATATTCTCCATCCAGCTGTAACCCACAAGAGCATCCAGACGATGCACTCCGTTGAATGTATTACGGTAGTTGGAGGTGACCTCGATCATATTTGTCTGAGAGTAGTCGTAATTATGACCGGCATCACCTGTCTTGCCGTCTGTGCGATGGCTCTGATAATCGGAAGTGCGGAAATAGGCGTTGTGGGCATTGAAGCGGTCGGTTGAGACCATAAGCTTGGTCTGCCATCCCTTTATCGGCTCCACTGTCAGGTCGCCGGTCATGCGAGACCATTCCGTCTTATATTCACCTTCAAGCTCTTCAATCAGGCCCACCGGGTTATAATAATAAGTGATTCCGAAGTTCTCATACGGACGTCCGTCGGTGTCGTAGATAGGCTCTGTCGGGTTGCGCATGATAGCCTGACGATATACCTCAGTGCCGGCGTTAAGCGCACCATTCTTGTGGATACCCTTGACGAGATTCAGATGAGCCTTCAATATATCGTTGAAGAACCAGTGTGATATATCGAAGTTCATCTTCAATTCCTCGTTGAAGGTCGTTATAATCACACCCTCTGCATTCCTATAAGAGACATTACCTGAATACGAGGTCTTTGAATTGCCGCCGCTAATTTGGAAGTCATGGTTCTGTGTAAAGGCAGTCCGAGAGATAGCGTCAAGCCAGTCGGTGTCATAACCTCGGTCGGAATAGTTGGTGAGGCCCTCACGTATCTGCGAGGGAGTCATAAACTTATGTTTTTTGGCAAGATTTGCCCAGGAAACATAGCCGCTATAGGAGGCTGTAGCTCTACTTTCGCGAGATCCGTTCTTTGTGGTGATAAGGATGACACCGTTAGCACCGCGTGTGCCATAGATAGCTGCGGCCGAGGCATCCTTAAGCACGTCGATACTTTCGATATTCTCGGGAGGCACAGTGCCAAGACCACCCTCCACACCATCGATAAGCACAAGAGGAGTGGAGCCGTTCATAAGCGAAATCACACCGCGCAGACGGATAGTAGACTCTGCGTTCGGGTCGCCGGAACCTTTCGAGATGGTAAGGCCGGCCACTTTACCTTTCACAAGTTCTGCAGCGTCACCGATAGCACCCTGCGTAAAGTCTTCAGCCTTAACAGAAGCCACAGCTGACGTTACGTCGCCTTTACGCTGCGTGCCGTAGCCGATCACCACCACATCGTCAACAAGCTGTGAGTCGGAGGCAAGCACGATGTTACCC
>CAMWZE010000299.1 GCA_947178685.1 uncultured Porphyromonadaceae bacterium | reverse complement strand
GCTCGCTGAATGTTTTCCATAATACTTTTCAAACTAACCTAACATCATGAAACGATTGAAACCGGATGACTTCCGTATGAATGATTTTTATCATCCGATTTACGATATTATAACATTGGCTCTGTTCAAAAGGTTCATCCGGTTTGTGAAATTTTTTATCAGGATAGTATTTTTATAACGATTAGGCGACTGCATTGAGGGTGCATTCACCAAATCGACAATATTTTAACTTCGGTTAATGAATTGTATTGCTATTGGTTGTCGGTTGCGAATTCCGTATATGAGTTGAGAAATTTTATTTGGTTGAGGACTTTTGCTTAGCATAGGGTTTTGATGAGCCATGATTCGATACATCTGGTTTTTGACGAGAACTCGACACCGATCAGGAATATCTTGCGGCGGTCCATTTGATATTTCCGGGCATAGTGCTTCTCATCGATCTGGTCGAGAGCCTCCTGTGCGGAATGGTCGTATTTCAGTTCGATAATATATGCGAATTCATTGGTCGAGATCTCGATGTCGATTCTACCTTCAGAAGTATGAGATTCGGCCTTTGTCTTGAGTCCGATGATATTTGTAAGAAGGAAGAAGGCATTGTGGAAGTTGTTCTCGTTCTCGATTCGGAGGGAGTAGTCAATTTCGGCGAAGTATGACTGCATGGCCTTCATTGCCAGCTCAGGGTCACCAGTCTTGAATCCACGAACTATGTCGTTGATTAGCCAGTTGGATTGGTAAGACCGAATCTTTAGATAATAGGGTATGAGTTCATTAAACAATCCTTCCTTGACTTCCCGATTGGGCACACCAAGGTGATAGAGTTCGAGATCGGAATCATAGTGCTTTATGGTAATGTAGCCGGTCTGATATAAAAGCGCAGTGGGATTGATGTCTGTTATGTCGAGTCCCTTGAGATCGTTGAGATTACAATATTGGTCAAGCAGAATGTTGAGATCGACGTTTATATTTTTGAGAGCCTCTGCTACGATAGTTGGCTTTCCGGTCTCATTCCAATAGTTTGCGATCTTACGGCGGTCAAGCGCATTTAATAGGGACCAAGGATTGTATATATCGCTGCCTGATTCAGCAAACCTGTAACCGTCGTAATTATCCTTTAGCTGCTTGCAGGCCTCTTCGTAATTTAAATTTCGCCTGTCAGCCAGTCTTGAAATACCCTCTTGGAAGTTGTCGAGAAGCTCACGTTCAGTTATGCCGCAGACGTCGGCAAATTCCTCATCAAATGTAATGTCTTTGATGTTGTTGAGGTCGGAGAATACGCTGAGCTTGCTGAAACGGCTCACGCCCGTTAGGAAGACCAGACGGATGTGGTCGGCACAGCTTTTGAAATTAGAGTAGATGGATGCGAGTCGGGCACGGTAATGCTCGAAGTTATCTTTCTTATTTAGATTGCGCACGAGAGCCTTGTCATACTCGTCTACGAGTATGACCACCTGTCGGCCGGTCTTCTCATGAGCAGTCTCGATTATCTTTCTGAACCGTTGGCCATATGTCAGACCTGATTTGTCGACGTCAAACTTTTTCTCCCAGTCGGAGAAGAGCCCTTCGAGGACATCCTCGATACCACCGGGTTGTTCGAACATGCCGGTGTTGAAGTCAAGTCGCAGCACAGGATACGGTTGCCAGTCCCAGTCGGAGGAGTCGATATGCAGCCCTTTGAAGAGCTCTCGTTCTCCTTCGAAGAAGTACCTGAGGGTGGAGAGAAAGAGGCTCTTACCGAAACGGCGCGGACGAGCGAGGAAGTAGTACTTACTTCCTGATTTCCTGATTTTATCAATATACTGTGTTTTGTCGATATATATGCAGTTGCCATCACGAATCGACTTGAAGTCTTGATCACCGATCGGATATTTTACTTTTGCCTCCATAATTCTACTGTTTATGTGCAAAAATAGTATTTTTGTCCGTGATTTCCAAAGAAGTTGGTGATTCTATACAGATTCAGCCATCTTTCGGGTTTATTTTGGGCTCGAAAGATGGCTGAATCAATACAAAGAAAAAGTTTGAACTACGACTTCAATAAAGTTGTCCTTACGATGTCGCTGAATATGTAGGCAGCTTCATTGAGTAGGTGGGTACCTGTGGATAAAGAGAATGACTCTTTGTGGAGGTAACCGGATATGAGCTTACTCTACATAATATTTTTGATGACCTATGAGATAGATCCCTTTTTCGAGAGATACGAAGATAGGGGTAGGAATGGCAGTGAGGGTTCGCACAAGCTCACCGGAAGGGGTATAGATGCTCACCGGGGTGTCGGTGAATGAAGCTATGTTCACGCCACCTTTGGCCGGAGTGACTCTGACACCTGTAGAGCCGACCGACGGAGTGTCGACGGAGGCTGATGTATGTGTCAGTTCGTTCGATTCCGTATTGGCCACAGTGGTGGTGCCACTGTAATAGGCACGATAAGTGTGGGTGCCCTCAGTTGGAATGATATTGAAAAGAGTGACCCCATTGTCACCCACTTTTTCCGAGCCTAATATTTTATCATCCTCCACAAACTGAATGTAGGCATTCTCGATTTCACCACCTGATAGTTCGGCTTTCAGCGTAATGGAGCCGTCAGATGTTGTAGAGAGAGCGTCGTCGATGCCATTCTCAACATCGGTAGCATTGTTGGTGATGGAAAGAGAGAGGGATGCCGAGTGGGCACGATCCGCAGGGGTTATGCGGTAAAGGGCGCTGGCATGTTCGCGCAGGAAGGGTGTGAACTCAGAGTCGGCGAATACACCTGCTTTCTCACCTGTCCACATATCCACCACGTCGGCCTTCTGCCCGGGTGCGAGTCCAAGTTCTGTCAGAGCGAGTGTGACTTCCGCGTCATAGTTGGGTGTGGGATCTTCGGTGAATACCCGGAACTCGACAGTAGCACCCGAAGGAGCATTCTTCACATCATTATCGAGACCCACACGGCTACGGAAAGTCACGAAATCATGATCTTCCGGGAGAGAGAATGTGAGCACAGACGGTGCGTTTACTCCGAATCCCTTTTCATACTGCGTACCTCCGATATTGAGGAAATTGCCGTCATTGTTACGGTTGAGCTTCGGAGCATTCCAACCATTTACAGGATTTTCATCCCACTTTATTTCCGTGAGCGATGTTTCCGATCCATCAGCCTTCACGAGAATAGGGTTCACCCAGTCGGCATGATCGTAAGATAGATCGTCGCCACCGTTTGTCACCACGAGATACAGCTTCCGAGCACCCGCAATGGGCGCTTCGATATCGACAAAGGGGGCATCATTCTGGCGGCATATGAATCCGCTCGTGATGAGTTGCTTCTCCGGGTCTATCTTCACCTCGATATTCCCGGCGTTCCATTGGTCGGTATACTCACTACGGTAAGTAGGGTCATAGTTGAACACCAAAAACTCCACCGATGATTTGCTGCCTTGGTCGGTGCCCGTGTTGTCGAGTCCGGCGATAGCCGAGAAACTTACGGCATCCTCCGGGAGGTCGAAGATCAGGATAGAGTTGGCGTGGGTGGCGATACCCTTATCATATTCCTTTCCGT
>CAMWZE010000298.1 GCA_947178685.1 uncultured Porphyromonadaceae bacterium | reverse complement strand
TGGGCAATCCCATGCGGTGTGATTGGCCACCCAGTCAAGGATCACTCTCATACCTTTGGAATGGGCTGTTGATACGAGATTCTTCATATCGTCAGCCGTGCCGTAGCGAGGATTGAGAGCCGTGAAATTACGGATGCAATAGGGAGAGCCGAAAGCATTGAGCTCACCGGTCTCATAAACGGGCATCACCCATAGGATGTCACACTCCATCCCGGCAATACGGTCGAGTTGTGATGTGAGTCCATTCAGACAATCATTGTCGCCGAAGAAGCGTGGATTAGCCTGATAGATAACATCGGTTGAGACCTCCCGGCCCACAGTGGGCTCGGCAGGATTTGCAGGCATATCGATTTCGTAGGAGGTGCACCCTGAAAGGCCAACCGAGGCCACCACTGCCGCCACCGCCATGAATCTTGTCATTATATTCTTTTTCATTCTTTTGTCGGTTGATAACGAAACTTTACTTAAGTTCGGCTCCGTCGGGATTAGCAATTATGTAATAATCCTTATCAAGGGTGATGGTGAAGGCATCATACTGGACTCCGTCGTTGTTGTTGAAGATGAGATTCTCGGTCTCACCTTTACCCTCTACAGTGAGCACCTTATAGGTGATGCCGTCAATAGTCTCGGTTTCAGTAGGCGCCGTTCCGGGCCATCCGCCGAAAATCTCGCTGTCGCCCCATGCATAGACATAAAAATTGCTCCATCCGGTCTTATCCTCGATATAAATCTTATATGTATCTGCAGCGGGTTGAGTCTCAACCGCCTCAGTGGGGTTGGCTACGATGTAGTAGTCTCTGTCAAGGGTGATGGTCATGGCGTCATACTGCTCACTGGCGTTGTTGTTGAAGATGAGGTTCTCAGTCTCGCCGGCACCCTCTACGGTGAACACCAAGTATGTTACCCCGCCGATTACCTTTGTCTCGGTAGATGTCATTCCGGGCCAGCCACCGAAAATCTCCTTGTCGCCCCAAGCGTAGATATAGAAGTCGCTCCAGCCGGTGAGATTCTGAACATAAATCTTATATTCGGCAGTAGGTTGAGGTTCGGGCTCCGGCTCAGGAGTTACTGTGCCCGGATTATAAGTGGCGGGATCTATCTCTGTGGCGCTGTTTGATTTCAGCTCCACATACACGTCGCGGTCGATATTGAATACAACCACGTCATCCACCTGCTTGCCGTTACCGTTATTGAGTATCACATGCTCCTCAAGGCCGGCATCACTGTTGGCGGCGCCAAGATCGAAATATTTGTAGGTTACACCGTTGATCACCTGAGTGCCGGTAGGCTCCATTCCCGGCCATGCGCCATTGAGGTCATTGACCGTACCCCACATATAGAGGTAAAGCTCATCCCAACCTGATTGGTCGGCCACATATATCGTATATCCGTCATGATTCACCACTGAAGAGGGATCAAACTCGGTAACACCATCGGGAGTTAGCTCCAGATAGAAGTCTTGATCAAGAGTTACGTTATAATCGCCAAGCTGTTTGCCGCCACCATTATTATTGAAGATAAGGTTGAGGTTAAGACCCTCATTGGCAGCACCGGTGTCGAAATATCTGTAGGTCACACCGGCAATATCAACCTTGCCGGTGGGACGCATACCGGGCCAGCCACCGAATGCCTCGGCATCGCCCCATGCATACATGGCAAGTTCATCGTAGCCTGAATTATCCACGACATAGATGACATAACCGTCGTGAACAATCTCATCAGGATTCTGAGGTTTGTTGTAGTAGTCGGCCCAGAAATAGATAAGTACATTCAAGCGGCCGCCAAGACGGGGAGCCTCAGTATGGATGGCATCTTTATTTCCAATGGCACGCTCAATACCCTGCTCCGCATTGTAGAAAGTGTAGCCGTCGGCAAGAGTCTTGCCATCGATGAAATCGGCAGGATTCAGATATATGCCCCATTTCACATCTGTATCAGGAGCCTTTTCAAGCTGCCAGCGGGGATCGCCAACTGCATCCATACCGCCGTTGAAGTCGCCGATGATATAAATTTTGTCGTTTGCAGATGTCTCCTGTGGCACGATAGCCTCGATGAGCTGATAGCCGGGACGGGTCTCGAAGCGGGGAAGCTCGCTGTCGAATACAATCTCATCCTTGCTGCACGCCCCTAAGAGGGGGAGCAGCATGAGGATAAGCATATGATATATATTTAGTTTTTTCATTTTTTATCTGATTTTAATAGTTAGGATTCTGAACCAATCCGGGGTTAACCATGAGAGCCACCTGAGGAAGCGGATACCATTCGTATTTGCGATCGCGCTTTGCGGGCATCTCACGATCAGACTCTGAGGCACGCCCGAAGAACCACCATTGACCCTGAGTGAACTTGTCGAAACGACGCAAGTCGGTACGGCGGCGACGTCCCTCGTTAAGGAATTCCAGACCCCACTCGCTAAGCATCCAATCCATATCGAAAGCATCGAAGCCGGGTCCCGGTTTTTCGAGTTCCGCTGCATCAGAAGAGTTATAATAACGCTGACGCACATCATTTACGAGCCCCTTAGCCGCGTTTGAATCGTCCGCACGCATACGACATTCGGCAAGTGTATAATACACCTCAGAGAGGCGGAACTCAACCTGATCGGAGTTGCGCCAGTCGAGTCCGGTAGAGAGGGGATACATCGGATAGCGGATCACACGATAGCCGGTGTTGGTCATACCCCAACGAGGCGACATGACTGTCTCAAGCTGACGGCCAAGATTGGTGAATGTGCCACACTGGTCAACATAAATAAGCGGCTTATCCTGAAGGTCGGCATCAGCCATCACGGGGCTTCCGGTGAAATAATCCACCTGATTGCCCATTGCGAAGATACCCTGCCAGTTGCCGGCGGCATCGGAATGGAACGGTTGCTTACGGATATCCTTATCGTTCATACGATCATATGGGGCGCCGAGCTTATCACCATAGTCGAATAAGAAGCTCTTGCCGTCGCGTGTGCCGCAGATATCGTTGCCGGCCATAATATAGTCGGTGCCTGAATTATCCTTGGATGGCACGAGACAGGTACAGTTCCAACCACTCTGCTCACTGTTGCAACTAAACATCTCATCGTAGTTGTAAGGGAGGAAGGGGGTGTTGCGGTTATTATTCGTGAGACGTCCTGCCTCCATGGTAAAAGCGAAGACAATCTCCTGGCAGTTCTCATTGTCGACACCATAGATTGTACGATAGTCTGCCGCAAGATTATAGTTGCCGTAGTCACCATTGATTATCCCCTCACAAAGCGTGGCACACTCTGTGAACCGCGGGGTTCCGGTCCAAAGCTCGGAATTGAGAAGAAGACGCATCTTGAGCATACGGTTCATACCCTTACTTACGCGGGTGCGAGTTCCATTGTTGCCCTGCTCCTCCGTGAGATCCTCATAGCAGCCATCGAGCTCATCTGATATAAAGTTCCAGACTATCTCACATCCCTTATTGAAATCAGTGTCGGCAGAGCCCTGGATCGCACCACCTACGGCAGTGTTCAAAGGAATTGCACCGCCCCAAAGTTCGAAGTTGTTGTAGTATGCCCATGCACGCAAT
>CAMWZE010000297.1 GCA_947178685.1 uncultured Porphyromonadaceae bacterium | reverse complement strand
ATTCTTGATAGAGAAGAGGGCTATAAATCAGGGGCGGATTCTTATATAACGAAACCCTTCAGTGCACAGCTGTTGGTGTCAAGAATAAATAATCTGATCAATTCCCGGCATATGCTGTCTTTGCTCTATATCTTAGACAAAACAAAGACGAAAGTTGAGACAGATATGAGTCAGGAAACGGAATTGGCAGATGCAGATGTAGTAAAAGAGGAAAATGCCACCGAGCCTCTTCCCCCACAGGAATTGTCGCAAGCCGACCGTCAGTTTATTGATAAATTCCGAAGTCTGATAGAGTCAAACATAGAGACTGTCGAACTTGACATCCCATTCCTGACCGACAAGATGTGTATGAGTCATTCCACCCTTTATAGGAAAGTTAAAGGCATCACAGGGCTAACGCCAAATGAATTCACTCGGAAAATAAAGTTGAGTAAAGCGGCTGAAATGATATTGGCAGGCGAAACTGATATGTCTGTAGTGTCATATGCCACAGGATTCAATAGCCCCGCATATTTCAAAAGAGTCTTTAAAAAAGAATTCGGGGTGTTTCCGACAGACTACATACAAGAAAAATCCGTTATACAAGATACGGCTATAGATTAAGCAGATATAAATGTTATATATAATCCTAAAACTATATGCTGAAAAAATTAACCTTAACAATCTTTGCTTTTCTGTCACTATGCCTTCCCGGGTATGCCGACCTTCCGGGCGATAAAGGTGGAGTTTGGAAAGCGACAGACGGTCGTCACATTAATTGCCATGGCGGTGCTATTCTGAAAGATAAGGATGGCACGTACTATTGGTATGGCGAACATCGTGGTTTTAAAGCACCTCAGGAGGGTGTGGCCTGCTATTCCTCAAAAGATCTGAAGAATTGGGAAAATCGAGGCATCGTCATGAAGGTAAGTGATGAGCCGGGTGCCATTGTAGAGAGAGGATCAACCATTGAACGTCCGAAGGTGATTTACAATCCTAAGACCGGAAAATATGTGATGTGGTTTCATCATGAGCTTAAAGGGCAGGGATATGCCGCTGCCCATTCAGCACTTGCGGTTGCTGACAATCCTCTCGGTCCGTTTGTTGCCGTGAAAAGCTCACGGATCAACCCGGGTGTGCTTCCTATGAATCTTGACACTTCCCTGAAGCCTGATTCATCAGCCTTGAAGATGGAGTGGTGGACTCCGGAATGGTACACAGAGATAAACAACGGCCTTTTTGTATATAGAGATCTTCCCGGAGGACAGATGGCCCGCGACATGACTCTCTACGTAGATGATGACGGTAAGGCATATCATATTTATTCGTCAGAGGATAACCTCACTCTCAATATTGCCGAACTGAATGATGAGTTCACGGATCATACCGGCAAGTATATCCGTCTTTTCCCCGGAGGTCATAATGAGGCACCTACTATTTTCAAGAAAGATGGTAAATACTGGATGATTACATCCGGATGCACCGGTTGGGCTCCTAATGCAGCACGCATTATGTGGGCTGATTCACTGATGGGGGAGTGGCATCAGATGCCAAATCCATGTGTTGGGCCTGAGGCAGACAAGACATTCGGCGGTCAGGGCACTTCGATTATGAATATTGATGGAGAGTGGGTTTTCATGGCTGATATCTGGAATCCGAAAAATCTTCCTGATTCCAGACATCTGTGGCTTCCGATCACATTTACAGAGGAGGGTGTACCCATGATAAAATATGCTCCTCTATCTTCTGAGGCCGGAGAGAGCAACCTGATAGAGGTGGGACCCGGGTATAGCGGCACTTCTGTCAACACTGCCGTGTTCCGCACCAATTCACTTGTGACTCATGGCGACACACAATATATTTCCTATTATGATCCTGATGGATATGTGACACTCGGCAAGCGAAAGGTTGGCGATGAAAAATGGGAGATTCATAAGACTCAATATAAAGGAAATGTGAAGGATGGTCATAATGTCATCAGCATGGGTGTGGATGGCAAGGGGTATCTCCATTTATCGTTTGACCACCATGGTCATCCTCTGCGTTATGCTAAAAGTGTGGCTCCCGGCAGCCTTGAGCTTGGCGAGATGATTCCGATGACCGGTATAGATGAAGAGAAAGTCACCTATCCGGAGTTTTACGCACTGAAGAACGGCGATCTCCTTTTTGTCTACCGTTCCGGCGCTTCCGGGCGTGGGAATATGGCGATTAATCGCTATGACGTGAAGAAAGGGAAATGGTTGAGGGTGCAAGACTCATTGCTTGACGGTGAAGAGGAGAGAAGCCCTTACTGGCAGATGTATATCGACGCTAACGATGTGATTCATCTGTCATGGGTGTGGCGTGAGACGTGGCTTGTGGAGACCAATCACGACATGTGTTATGCCAAGTCAACTGACGGCGGAAAAACATGGCGGCGTTCCGACGGCAAGAAATATAAACTTCCTATTACAGCTTCAACCAGCGAATATGCGTGTCGCATACCGCAAAACTCCGAGCTGATCAATCAGACCTCAATGACGGCCGACAGTAAGTCGCATCCATACATTGTCTCTTATTGGCGATCGGCCGACTCCGAGGTGCCGCAATATCGTCTTGTATGGCATGACGGCAAAGAATGGAAAAATCGTGCTATTTCGGAACGTGTAACCCCCTTCTCTCTCTCCGGAGGAGGCACGAAGATGATACCTATCTCACGTCCCCGCATTGTGGCCGAAGGAAATAGGATCGGGGTTATGTATAGAGATATGGAGCGCAATGGTGTGGTGTCGCTTGCCTCTACCGGAAGTGGAGCTGAGGGTGATTGGAAGACAATTGATCTGACTGCTTTCGGCGTTGACGCCTGGGAACCTTCCCTTGACACATCACTGTGGAGAGACCGCGGACTTCTCCACATATTCGTGCAGAAGACTTCGCAGGGAGATGGTGAGGTGGCTCTTGAAAGAGTACCGACTCCCATCTATGTGCTTGAGACTTCTCTTCCTGATTGAAATAATATTTTTTCATAAAATAAAACGGCTTATCCGATACAACATCATGAATATTCTAAAACAAACTCTTCTGGGCACACTGGCTCTTCTTGGATTTTCAGGAGCTGTGGCAGCTCCGAAATCACCGGCGAAAGAGGCCGGGGAGGTGCGTGGTATCATTGACAAGGTAAACACACACTGGCAGCAGACGCATAAACCGGAGGCAACTCCGTTCTGGCATGTCGCAGCCTACCACACCGGCAACATGGAGGCGTACAAGCTCACCGGAAATGAGGCATACCGCGACTACTCGCAGGCCTGGGCCGAACATAATAATTGGCAGGGTGCGAAGGGAACTGACCGTAGCAAATGGAGATATGATTATGGAGAGACCGACGATCATGTGCTCTTCGGCGACTGGCAGATATGTTTCCAGACGTATGCCGATCTCTATAATGAACTTCCTGACGATTATAAAATACGTCGGGCTAAGGAGGTGATGGAGTATGAGATGAATACTCCGAACAACGACTATTGGTGGTGGGCCGACGGACTGTATATGGTTATGCCCGTTATGACCAAACTCTACAATATAACGGGC
>CAMWZE010000296.1 GCA_947178685.1 uncultured Porphyromonadaceae bacterium | reverse complement strand
TATCGCCTCAATGTTGTCGCGCATGGTCTGGAGTCGGTTATAGGCCATAGAGGTTTTCGTCTATAAGATTGATAAGTTCCATTTCCAGTTCACGTCCCTCCTCTGTTTCCATAAACTCATAGGATATTTGGTAACGCTCACGATATTCCTCCAGAGCGTCCTCAATATGCGCCATGAACACATCGTATTCATATTCAGGAAGACGGTCTGCGAAGTCTTTTGAGAGGATTCCTCGAACAACATCGTCAAGCGATAGGTCGAAATCCTGCATCAGTGTCTGAATTGCAAGTTCTTCAGCGCAGATTACATCCAGACCTCTACGTCGCGCGTCACAGAACACGTCAAGAGCATTATCCGCGCGAGCCGTGATAAAATTGTTATCTTCGGCTTCAGCGAAGTGGTATCTTTTGAGATAGGCTTTGAGCATACGCTCGTACCCGTTGAAATTATTTTTCATATTGGGGAGGGATTATTTTGAGTTAGAGGAATTGTGATTGCTTACAACCTGAGGGCTACCGGAAGAATTGATGATTACCTTTGCCTTGAATATTTTACCACTGGTTGCATGGAAGCCGTTGATTATTGGAGTGCTACCTGTTTCAATCAGAGAAGACAATTCTTCATGATTGAGAGTCACGCCATAGTATTGGCGGAAGAGATAGTGTCCGCAGTCCGGATTATCGCATTTGGCAATCTTGCCAAATGTCTTCATTGTTCCTTCTGAGCATTGGGGACAAGGTATGTCGGCCTCCATTCGGGGATAGAGCCTTGCTGATGCGAGAATTCCGGCTGTCAGATCTCTTGTAATCTGTTTCAATTTGCGGTCGTAGGCGCTTGCGGAGATATTATCTTTGAGAAGTTCTCTTACAAGACTGTCAGTTTCTTTCACTGACTTTATGTCGGCAATCTCCATATCTTTGATGAGTCCGTAGAGTGCTCGACCTCTTTCTGTAAGAGATATTTGTCCCCAAGCATCACGCTCTATTAGGCCACTTAGCTCCAGATGTACGATGTCTTTTGCGATTCCGGTAGAGTGAACTATGCCTCTCTCCTCAATCAGTCCTCTGATTAATGTTGCGTCAGTGTACGCCTCAGGTCTTGCAATATTTCGGGAGGCGTGCCCCACAGAGAATACTTCTGCCGTTTCGCTCTTGAAATACGGTATCGGTGAAGTTGAAAGGACAGTATCTGAGAAGAGTGAGTGCCAACCTTTAGTCTTGTATGCAACACCGTCCCATTCGTAGATAACACCTTCGCATTCTGCGATTATATGACTTTTGATGATTACGGCTTCTCGTGAAAATGCCTGATACATACGCCTTACGATGAGATGATAAACACGGGCCATATCATCATCGAGTGCGAAAGCAGGAACCGGAGTAATCACGATACCGTGAGTGCCGATGGTTTCCTTTCCGACGGAACGACCTGGAGTAAAGTCAATACCGGCACATGCCACGGAAGCATAGTTCTTGAATGCCAGCAACTTTTCAAGCATGGCTCGGCAAGCTGTGTATTTGCGGTAAGATACAGTCGTTGAAGCCTCGATGGGATATGATATAAGTTTGCGGTCAAAGAGACGGATAGCGGCTTCATAGGTACGTAGCGGTGACATACCATATTTCTCTGCGGCATCCAGCTGAAGCTGAATGAGATTGTAGAGTTTAGGCTGCTTGATTTTCACTTCGTTGGCAGTACAACTTAGAATTTTTACAGTCGCGGAATTAGCCGGTGCAGAGGTCAACGGCTCTTTGCTCGAAAGTGCAAAGACATTTCCGTTATTATCCTTGATGGCAACTGTGCCATAAGTGAACTTTTCAGGCTGGTAAGCTTTGACCTCCTTGTTGCGTTCTTGAATTTTTTTGAGAACAGATGCGCTTGTCCGTCCTATTCTGTATGTTCCACGACCGGCGGCAAAAGCAAGAGATCTGCGGGCATTGATTCCGATAATCCAGTCAGCCTCGTCACGGAGTCGTGCTGCGCGATACCAGTTATCGAACTTCTCGGCAGGTTGGGGCTGAGTGATAGCCCGGAGAATGGTTTTGTTGCAAAGGTCATTGATTAACGCTCTTGTGTAGGGAAGTTTACACTTCAGATAAGCGTAGAGATAACGGAAGATGAGTTCCCCTTTCTGGGTGGGAGCTGTTGCCGCGATAACGCTTTCGCTCTTTGCAAGCAGATTCTTGATAACCTCAATCTGTGCAGATGCTTCGTATGCAAGAGGGGTCCCTTCTGTGTCATTCCGGCTGGTAATGGAGAGTGTGAGATGCTTGGGAATGTGAGGGAAACTGCCGGAGCGAAACCAGTAGGATGCCTGTCCGCGGGGAGTGGTGATTTCGACCATCTTACCGAGGGTCCACGTGATGAAGAACTTGTCACCGTAGTAGTAGCGGTTGCCAACTTCGTCATTGAGTGTTGCACGAGCGATTGCGAGAGCCATATTCTTGTTTTCGGCGATAATAGTAATCATAATTTATTGGGTTTTAAAGGGTTGTTTTTGAATTATATGTTTAGAAAAGGGTATAGAAAAGGCTCGCAGATGTCTTCACACCTGCGAGCCTTGGTGTGAGAATCAGCTATTTAGAGCTTTTGTCCTTTCTTCTTCTGTTCCGGTTTTGGCTGAGTCTGACCTTGTTCGAGGGGTTCTTTAAGATTCTTTGTAGCCTCATTGGTCTTGCCCTGAGAATTGACCGCCACTTGGGTCTTGCTTTCTTCCGCGGGTGTAATGACTTTTGCCGTATCGGGGTTGGAGCTATAGGGGTATGGTCGCTGCTTTTCGGGATTGAAGCGAATGTAGATTGTGCTTGGAATACCTTTCCCATCTGGAACGCCATCGACTTTAATTGTCTTCCCGGCAACATAGTCTGCTTTCTGTTGCTCGTTGAACTCGACTCCTTTCCACTTGCCGATAGGTTTTATCTGTCCATTGGCATCCAGCCAATTTCCGGGTATTTTCTGCTCAATTTTTTCGCCTTGGGTTTCTTTCTGTTCCTGTGCTACTTGATTGTTGAGACGAGCATGGGCAGGAACAAATTCCACTTTCTGTTCTGCGGCACTCACTTGAAGCACCGTGGTGAAGGATTTTCCGTCTTTCAGAGTTACCTCTTTCTGAAGCTGCTTGCCGGATTTGAGAAGACCGATTTCCTTTGGAGTCAAATCGGTTTCACCTATTTTATCCCTGATATAAAGCGAAGATGTGGGAAGAGCTATAAGCTCATTCGTCTTGCGATCAATGCTGACAAAACAGGGAACAACATTTCCGGAAGCATCTTTGAGATCGATTACTCGTCCGAGATTGCCGGTATTTTTGAGCATAGATTTGTCCTCGGCAGAAAACTTCACTCCGTGAAATTCCTGATTAAGATTCGGTTCTTGTCGAATGAAATGCGGAGTAACTTTGACACTGCCATCGGGATTCTGATGAAGAGAGAGACGGGCATCAACCTCAAACTTTTCATTGCCAAGAGAGGTGGTCACTTTGACCAGATCCGACATGCGGTTATTGAGCATAGTTTTACGATTCTGCTCTCGGATTGAATCCGTCGTCACTCCCCATG
>CAMWZE010000295.1 GCA_947178685.1 uncultured Porphyromonadaceae bacterium | reverse complement strand
TTTTATTGCCTTGCTTGCCATATCATTCTTCATTAGTGAGTTCAACAAAACTGTCTTGATCGAACAAACTTCTTTATATTGTCGTCAGCACCCTTGACAATCACCGAAGCCCCTGTCAGAGGCTCGTTGCTCTCCTTGTCAACGACTATGCCCGACACATTTACCTGTGCAACGGCACTGACCACTACAAAGAGAAATATCAGATATGTGATAAAACGGTTCATAGGTCGTGGGGATAATCAGTTTCCTCTTTATCGTAGTGAACAATCTTTGGCTTGTTGTCTTCGGGTGTGGCTTTTGGACCTACACCGTAGGCAGCGTTCATTTTTGCCCCAAAATTGGAATGCTTGTATTTCCACCAGTTGTTGAAGAACTTGTCGCGGGTCACAGTAGTGTAGCCTCGTCTTTCATCGTATGTAAAAATCCCTACTTCAGAGTTAGGATTTTGTTTCAGTCCGTCTGCCTCGAAATGATAATTCTTATCTGTATCGTAGGCTTCGAGAATCAGTCCGGGCAGACCGCAGAGTTTCCACGGGCCTTCTTGGACAGGTATTTCCGGAGCAAACCATGCCGTCCATTTGCGGCCACGATAATCTGCTGTGGCCTTGAAACATTGATGACCTATTATCTCTTTCGATTCATCCAATATTTCCCATTCAGGTTTTTCCCAGCCTTCGGTATATTGCCAATGTTCCATATCGAAATAGGCTCGTTCTGTAACTTTTCCGTCAGGGATATTCTTGTAGATATAGTTCCAATAGTGACCGGACAGCAACTGTGTGTCATCTCTTTTGTCGCTCATGACTCTCGCTCGGTCAATCTCCCAGAAGGTGGCAGGATCAACAGCCATAATTGAATCTTGCCATAAATTTTTAACGCCACAAAATAAGGATTTGTCCTTGCCTACACGCAGAATCACCGGATCTTTGGTAAAGCGGGACGTCCGCTTTGTTGTATCATACACCTCGGTGCGCGTATAATGCACCTCCAGTATTGCCGGTTCAGCATCCTTCACCCACTTATCAGCACTGGCTGTTATCGCTACTATAGCCATAAGTATATTAACGAATAATCTTTTCATATGCGATAAGCGGATTTTATGTTTCCACGAAGTCTTAGCAAGCCCGTAATCGGGTTCGCCATACACTGCATTTCCGGGATAGAAAAAGTCATTTACTCTGTTATCTCTCATACTGCGTAAAAATGAGGTCGGTTTTACAAATTTACGCATGAATGAGGGAAAATAGTATCGCTTTATCGGAGAAATCATCTCGAAGAAGGCGAATTATAAACTTAGATTTATAGTTTGGTGGTGGATGAGGCTTATTTTCCTCAGGTATGGGCAATTCATTTTGAAGCAATCCGAGAATGAACTCCAATTTCTCGATAACCTTAGGCCGATTTTTATATCACTTGTGCAAGTCTTAAGGTTCATTATAACTCTTTTTTTCAATCATTTAAATAAGCTAAGATTTATAATGCAGATACGATATTTGCAATTCGCGAATTGCAAATTGCTTTTTTTATAACTCTATGATTGCATCCCTTTTGAAGTAGAGATGCTCTAATGCTTTTACATAACCCAATTGATTGCACACGCATTGTGTCTTTCCTATCTGCTTTGTTATGTTGCGATGAGAATGGCCATAAATCCAATAGTTGACTTTGCTATTGGCAATGAAGCCATCCAACTCCGAAGTAAAAGCACCATTTATCGGACTGCCGATAAATTCCTGATTCATCAGAGCGAATGACGGTACGTGGTGCGTGGCAACGATAATTTTATCGGCCCGACTTTCTCTGATGACTTTTTCAATAAATGTCCTGCACTTTCGATGTTCCTCATTGAAGCGTTCCCAGGTCAGCGCCTTTTCTCCGTTTTTTATAAGATGGAAATCACTCACATTACGCTGGGTAATATATCCGTTCTCCGGCAATATTTCTGACCATAAGGTAGACGCTATCAAATCAGTCGTATCATCCAGATGAATGACCTTGTTGTAAACATATCTGACATTATGCCTAAGACACAATTCCCAACCTTCATTCAGTTCATTTATATCGAAGTGCCTATATAGTTCATGGTTTCCAGGTATAGCAACAACTTCCTGAAATTTGTCTGATACCCAATCCCAAAAAGGATGCCTTTTCATAGCTTCATCTCCCAAATATCCTATATCACCGGCAAGGACAAGGATATCCCCGACAGGAATTATCGGATGTTCCCTGATAATTGCTGTATTAGCACCAAATTCAAGATGCAGATCAGAGGCATATTGTACTTTCATCACTTGAAATGGGTTAAAATATCGATTATATAGTCAACACGATCATAATCACCATACGGAAGCATACATTCTATTTCCTCACGACAATTCTGACGGTTCAGCATTTCTGAAGCCCAAGATGAAATGTACTCAGCAAGCGTTTTGTCATCTTCCTTATCAAACAGAGATATGATATCCTGACTGTTGTTCAGAACATAAATTAAATCTTCAAAATCGTGCGATAATCTCAAATCATCACCTCCTCTACCTCTAATTGCATCTATCTTTGGGGCGAGATAGTAGAGTGGCGGCAAGATGTGAATCACAAAACCGTCTGGCAGCTCATATTCGATACGATGTTGAAATCCGGGGCGATACCATTGATTGGTGAATCCAAGAATGCTATCTCTGTCAGGCATAATATCCACTATTTCGCCGTTAAATTTCCAACGGCATATTACACCGGATTCTATATCATTAACAAACCCATGATTGCGCAATAGGCTCTCAAATTCTTGAAGACTGCCATATGTTGCAAGTTCTATAACGCAGTCCACATCCATCGTCGGGCGAATATCTGTCGCCGCAGGATCATCGGCATATAGTTCGGCAACCGAACCACCAACAAAAACAACGTCACGACACAACTCTCCTAATCCTTCGGCTATGACTCTAAGTCGTTTGAGATTATTTGACATCATAGGTATTGAAAATTGCGTCCAGTTCTACTTTTGCGAGCTCCACTTCTCTGGTCCGTCCAATCCGGAAAATATCGGCAATAGCCAAAAGACTGTGCAGCGTGGGATCAATCCTCACTGCTTCCGGAACAGTCCGATAAAGAGGAGTAATCGCTTCTCCTCGGATATTTCCTTTTGAATCAGGCCATACATACACATCTTTATTCGAAAGAATTTTCTCATTCATTGGCGACGCAGATATTGCGGTAGCAATGCCCCTGACCTTCGCCTGCGGTTGAACAGGGAATACATATTTCAGCCCGTGAACCAAAAACTCTTTTAGTGCAAGAATATTAACACGTTGTTTGAGATTGTCAACCAAATGGGCAATACGACAACGCTCCAGCGCCTCGGACACCTCTGACGCGCTTATGCTTAGCTCCTTTGCAATCTGGGCATTTGTCACGCCTCGTCCTGCCAAAGTGACTTTTTTCAATAGGATAACAATATCCTGAGGACGCATACCATTATGTGATTTAATCATTTATATTCTTTTATTTGCAATTCGCGAATTGCAAATTTAGTAAGAAAGATCGAATTAAACAAATCATTCACGATTAAATTTTTATGATCCTTTCATATAACC
>CAMWZE010000294.1 GCA_947178685.1 uncultured Porphyromonadaceae bacterium | reverse complement strand
TTGTTGGAGTTCGTAAGAGCCCAACGTAGATCGACCATCTCGCCTATGCGTGCACTGCCGGAGTTACGTGGCGACCAATTGCCGAAAGTAGGCTGAGTATTGGAGAACATGCTGCATGGAGAGAAATCCTGCTCCATAGCCAGAGTATAAAGGAATGGCTTGGCCGTAGATCCAATCTGACGTTTTCCTTTCGAAACCATGTCATACTGGAAATAATTGAAATCCGGACCGCCTACATATGCCTTTACATAGCCATTGTGGGGATCCATGCTCATCATGCCTGTACGGAGTATTGATTTCATGTAGAGCAATGAGTCATACGGGGTCATTGTTACTGTCTTGGATCCCGGATGATACTGGCCGTTTTCCTTCACATATGTGAATATGTCCATCTGATAAGGCACGTGGAATGTCTTTTCAATCTCTTCAGTAGGGATTCCGGCATTCTTCTGAATTCGCCAACGCTCGGTTTGCTTCATCGCGTTTTTGATGAGATTCATAACGCCTTGACGGCTCAGCTCCTCTGTATTAGTGGTATAAGGACCGGTGGTCTGCCCCTGTTTCTCTTTAAAGAAAGCCGGCTGGAGAGTGCCTCCAAGATGTTCCCAGATAGCCTCTTCGGCATATTTCTGCATATTCACATCAATGGTGGTGTAGATCTTCAAGCCATCGGTGTAGATATTATAGTAGCTTCCATCCGGCTTGGGGTTCTTGAGAATCCAACCATAGAGCGGGTTCTCCTCCCATTGAGTGGAGTCGGTGTTGTATTGGCCCATGGCCAGAGTATAGCCTAAGCTTGAGCTGTAGTTTGAACGTTCCGGACGCACAGGACGCTTGGCAGTCATGAGATGGCGAATCTCCTCACGTAGATAAGGCGCGCCTCCCACGCGATGGTCAACCTTATGATAGTCAAGTCCGAGGGGAAGCTCCTTGAGAGAGTCGGCTTCCTCTTTAGAGATTTTTCCGGCCTTCATCATTTGGTCGAGAACTACGTTGCGACGTTCTTTTGTGCGCTGTTCGTGGCGTAGCGGGTTGTAATAGCTCGGGTTTTTGAGCATTCCCACAAGCATAGCAGCCTCCTCGGCCTTGAGATCGGCGGGTTCTTTGTGGAAATATACGTTGGCGGCAGTCTTGATTCCCACGGCGTTGTTAAGGAAGTCAAAACGGTTAAGATACATATTTATGATCTCTTGCTTTGTATAGAAGCGCTCGAGTTTAACGGAAATCATCCATTCTATCGGCTTCTGGAGCGCGCGTTTGAACATATTGCTCGATGGCTGGGAATAAAGCTGCTTGGCAAGCTGCTGGGTGATGGTAGAGCCACCACCGGCCGACTTATCGCCCATGAGCAAAGTCTTTATGCCGGTTCGCCCGAGAGCGATGAAGTCAATACCGGAGTGAGAGAAATAACGTTCGTCTTCAGTGGCGATAAGAGCATCGATCACGTATGGCGACACAGTCTTGTAGTCGGAATTCACTCGGTTGCCGGCTCCTGCGAAGTAGCGTCCGAGTTCTGTTGTGCCGTCTGATGCGATCACAACGGATGCAAGTTTGTCGTGTGGGTCCTCAAGTTCTTCAATCGGAGGCATATAGCCTATAACCCCGTTATAAATGAGCAGGAGGAAAAGAGCTATGATCAGACCAAAGGTCAGGAAAGATATCCATAGCCATTTTATGATGCGATGGCGTCGCGCCATCTTTTTGAGAAATTTTCTGTTGGTTGCAGGAGAGTCGGTGGAGTCCATGTCGTTGAATATATTTCGTTTGTCTGCCATTTTACGTAAATTATGAGGCATAGCGCCTAATGGGGGAGCGGGATGCAAAGTGTAGCTCCCGAAATTGCAAAGTTACAAAAAATATTCCGATTTCTAAAATTGCAGTTGATTGTTCGTCAGAAGCGGTAGGTGAGAAGGAGATGAAACCCAACTTGAGTGCTTTTTACGAAGGGTTTATATATACTTTTTTCTTTTGGCAGAGACGCCACGGGTCCTTTAGAGATGATGTCGCCTTGGGGATTATAAATATAGTCAAGATACTTGGTGCGTCGGGTGTAAAGGTCGACCCCGAACGAAACGTACCAATGGCGCACCATCCGGCATTTGATATCTGTCTCAAGATGATTGAATGATGCGCGTGATTTGTCGCCCAAGTACCCCGTGGGCTCACCCCATGGAAGCTCAGACCAATCGTCTGATTGGTTATATCCTTTCCATGTGTAAAGTCGATAGAAGCGGTTTTCGAGTTTGATAGACAGACGATCGGTGACAAGTGTCCAGTTGACTCCTGATTTTAGTGAGAAGCCGGAGGCATAGTTGTAGCTGCGGTGGTAGTTGCGATAGTAGTCGGTAAGGATGCCGGCAAGAGGGATGGCATTTATATGAGTAAACCCGTCAAGACACATCGATGGGAATGGGGAGTACCTGAAAAGTATACCCGCACCGAATGAGGCCGGCGAGGCAAGCTTGTAGGGAATCGGACACGTGAGCCGAAGCTTGGAATCATCAAGACGTATTGAGTCGGAGTCAAGATAATCGAAATGTTGGTAGAGGCCCAAATTTAAATTGAAGTCCTTTCTATCGTAAAGCTCTGTGCAAAGAAGTCGGCCCGTAATTTCGATTCGGCCAATGGGTGGTTGGGTCTTGATATATTGGAGCTCAACCAGAAAAGTGAAATAGTCATATGGCTTACGAGTGGTTTCTTCATAGGGGTTGCCATATTCCATGGTGATTCGGCCCACAAAACCGCCCCTTGTGCTCCTGCAATCTTTATTCAGATTAGAAAGCCCTCGTCCTCCGAATGAAAGTTCCGTGCAAATCGGAGGTATTCCGAAACGTCGGCCCGATTTGGTACGTGTCTTCCATGCCTCACCTGTGATCAGACGATTGATGCCCCTCATAGGATCAATGATAAAAGCCGCACCCTCTCTGCCCACCCGTTCAGCTCCGGTGGTGCGGTCGTTAATCAGGAGGTCGGAAGTGCGGTAGAATATCTCGCCGATTGCAGTGCCTGTGACAGGGGTTGCAATTATATCGTTGGTGGATGGAGGTTCATTCTCCATGAAAAGTTCCCACATCGCGCTCCCGCCGAAAGCGAAGAGGGAAGATTGCCAGAAATTGAAGCCATTTGAACGACCCGCGTTGTAGAAAAGAGAGCCGTTATAGGGATGGGCAAACATATTGGTGGGTAGATAATCATCGTCCCATTTAAACCCGTTGCTGAAGTTATTTTTGATTGTTTGCCATGAGATGTAGGCATAATCGCCATTCTGAACAAAGCGGTCGAAAGCCCACAGTCCGAGGTTCATTCCTACTACTTCTCCGGTAGCTCGCCAGAAGTGCCGCTTATTGCGCAGATCAAGGTCGGCTGAATCCGGCTTTATCGGAGTGTCGAGGAAGTAACGGTGAGATTCGAGAGTGTGTCTGTCGACTTTCTCGTCCTCTCTTTGTTTATCCTTGAATTTAACAGATGCATGGATGGTGTCGGCAGCAGTGAAGGGGGATGCCGACAGTGAGAATGCTTTTGAGAGAAGCAATGAAAAGATATAAGCAGTGAGTCTTAACCTCATTACCGAAAATCTATAATATTATCAGCCACATT
>CAMWZE010000293.1 GCA_947178685.1 uncultured Porphyromonadaceae bacterium | reverse complement strand
TAATATGATCGACCTGATTAAATTGCTCTATCTTCCACGTTATGGTCTGACGGCTTTTCTTAATGAAGAAAAAGCCAAGGAGGCTTCTGTTACGGAAAAAAATATCATAGAAAACCTTTCCCGTGCCGGCACTCAGCAGATGGTATTCTGTAGATCCACTTTCTTTAAGCGTATCGACAGCTGCGGCTTTTCTTTCTTGCTAACTTTGTCTCGCCATATACTGCGTAATATGGTTTTCATCTATGCTCTTGAAAATAAATTGCGGTTGCCTATCGGTGATGAAAACCAGCTACCCGATGATTTCGTAGCTGATGAAGATGTAAACGGCCACATTCTCGGAGAGGATTTCTCTAAAGAGGGCTTGTCCGGTAAAGCAGGTTTGCCCAAGATTTCAACCGATCTTGACGAGTATATGCATCGCGCAAAAGAATATTATAACTTCATCGTAACAAAAAATAACGTCGGGTTTATTGCCTCAAAATATTTTAAGCGCACGCTCAAACAGAAGTTGAGAAAAGATTGCGAGACGCTTATTAATATGATAAAACTTTGCGGTGAATGGCAACCTGAAACCGATCAAAAGCTGAATCTTCTTTATGAGATGCTCACTATAACTCATAAAGAGGAAAAGGTCGTGGTATTCACTCAATACTCCGACACCGCAAATTATATCTTCCGTGAACTCAAACGTCGTGGATTGAAGCAGATTGCAGTCGTCACGGGCAATTGTGACAATCCCACTGCCGAGGTTGAGAAGTTTTCTCCTATCAGCAATGACAGACAGGATATTGCTAAAGAGAATCAATACCGCGTCATAATAGCCACCGATGTGCTTTCTGAAGGTCAGAACCTTCAGGACAGTCATATTATTGTAAACTTCGATTTGCCGTGGGCTATTATCCGCCTCATTCAACGTGCCGGTCGTGTTGACCGTATCGGTCAGAAAGAAAACCAAATCTATTGCTACTCCTTCTTCCCTGCCGATGGTGTGGAGAAAATTATCTCACTTCGCGAGCGATTGAATAATCGTATCAACGATAATGCCAACATTATTGGCTCTGATGAAATTTTCTTTGAGGGCAACGAGCAAAACCTTCGGGATATGTTCAATGAGAAATCCGGATCTCTCGACGATGAAGATGACGGAGATGTTGACCTCTCTTCTCAGGCTTTCCAAATATGGAAGAATGCCACGGATGCTAACCCAAAACTCAAGGAGATTATTCCTCAGCTGCAAAATATGGTATATTCCACCAAAGTAGTTGACGATGTAGGGGAAACAGGCGTGATAACATACGCCCGAACCCACAATGACTTCGACGTACTTACTTGGTTTGCACCGGATGGCTCCGTAATGAGTCATTCTCAAAAGAAGATTCTTCAAGCCATGCAATGCTCGCTTGAAACGCCGGCTGTCGAACCGATCGCCAATCATCATGAGCTCGTTTGTAAAGCCGTGGAGCAGATTGAAAAAGAAACCGCCGACCCTACTACGGCCGGTATCCTCGGTAACCGCTTCTCCACCCGTTATCGCCTGGTAGACCTGCTCGACCACTACTATAAACAGGATACCACGCTATTCTTCAGTGCCGAAGATAAGGAAGACCTCAAACTCGCCATTGATAATATTTACAACTATCCGTTGCTTGACTCGGCTAAATTGACAATCGGCCAGATGCTGCGCCGGAATCAAAATAATGACGAGATCGTACAATATGTTCTTGATTTGCGCAAGAACGGTGCGCTTTGTCGGCTTCCTGTCGAAGACAACACGCATCGCGACCCTGTTATTGTTTGCTCAATGGGTATCAAATACCAAAACTGATCAAAAGCCATGATAAAAAAGTCTCAATTTCTCAACCTTATCCGCCAAGGTGATTTCAAGGAACTCTTTATCTCAGAACTGGGGTGGAACCGTTATCGCGGTTATGCTCAATTGCCCCCTATTGTAGTTGATGAAAAGGAATATATTATTTCTGCTATAGCCGAGCGCAATGGTTTTCAGATTTTATATTGTGAGGTTGATGAGATTCCAACTCAGAGTCTTGCCAAGAAGATAGATACCAAACTGCGCCGTCAGGCACTCGACTATATCTGCATCTATAGGTTGCGTAATTCTGCTCATGATCTTTGGGTAGTGCCGGTACGCACCAATGAGAAGCGTGATCTCGTTCTTGTGGAATACGATAATGCAAATGCCGAAGTTCTTTATCAGAAAATCGATGGCATCACATTTGACTTCGATGAGGAAACAAATATTGTTGATCTGCGCAATAAGGTGCAAAGTGCATTTGCCATCAACTCCGAGAAAATTACTAAGGATTTTTATGCCGGCTTTAAGAAGCAACATAAGGCCTTTGCTGAATTTATCAGAGGTATTGACGACCATCTAGAGGCACCAAAGAATAAAAATAAACAATGGTACGCTTCGGTTATGCTCAACCGATTGATGTTCTGCTATTTTATTCAGAAGAAAGGATTCCTGAATCTTGATGTTGATTATCTCCGGAATAAGCTCAATTTTGTGAGGGGCAATGAGGGAGAAAATCAATTCTATAATTTCTATCGTGACTTCTTGCGCCACCTTTTTCACGATGGATTGAACACTCCTAAACATTCCCGCGACTTTGAGGCAGTATTCGGAAAAATTCCCTATCTCAATGGCGGTATGTTTGACCGTCATCAACTTGAATCAGATTATACCGATATCGACATTCCTGACGAGGCATTTATCGGGCTCTTTGATTTCTTCGATAAATGGAACTGGCATCTCGACACTCGTCTGACAGCATCAGGTAAGGATATCAACCCTGACGTGCTTGGTTATATCTTCGAGCAGTATATCAACGACCGCGCACAGATGGGCGCATATTATACTAAAGAGGATATTACGGAATATATAGGACGTAACTGTATCCTCCCTTTCCTGTTTGATAAAGTTAGAAATGCCACAAAAGACTCTCCCAAAGCCTTCGCTCCGGATGGTTTTGTGTGGCAGACATTACGCGATAGTGGCGACCGATATATCTTCGATGCCGTAAAGAAAGGATATAGGGATTTCAGTTCTATCCCGGAATCAATCTCTCGTGGATTGATCACAGATGAGATGCGTAAAGAGTATTCGGAAACTCCAATTGCGGAATTGCCGGAAACTCATATCCCTCTGTCGGAACTTCGTTCAGAATGGAATACCCGCACCCCGGAACAATGGGGACTTCCCAACGAGATTTGGCGTGAAACCATTGAGCGACTGCAACGATGCAATGATATCCTCAGCAAAATCAACCGAGGTGAAATTACGTCGATTAACGATTTCATCACCTACAATCTTGACATCCGTACCTTTGTCGCTGACCTACTCGCTAAAGCTGACAATCGCTTTGTCGGCTGGTTCTATCACGCCCTGCAAGAAGTATCCATTCTTGACCCCACTTGTGGCTCCGGGGCCTTCCTCTTTGCTGCAATGAACATTCTGGAACCGCTGTATGAAATCTGCATAGACCGGATGCAGGATTTTAATCAGCAGAATCCTGTGCTGTTCAAGACGGAACTTGCTGAGATTACGGATAAGTACCGCTCCAACATACAATATTTCATCTTCA
>CAMWZE010000292.1 GCA_947178685.1 uncultured Porphyromonadaceae bacterium | reverse complement strand
CTATGTAGGTACAAGTGCATTTAGTCAGTGTACCTCACTCAAGGAGATTACTATGGAGGGCACTGAACCGCCTCGTTGCGGCAATATGTCTCCCTTCCCCGCCAATGCATCTGCAATCACTCTCCATGTGCCCGCAGGATATGAGACCGATTACAGCAATGCTACATTCTGGAATTCACTCTCTATATATAAAGAGGAGGTTCCCAAGGAGTATTACTGGGTGAAATATGATCCCGAGAGAATCGGCATATGGTGGAATGGCGGCCATGATCTCAACCATATCGGTGTAGGTATTGCTGAGAGCAGCCCCGCTCAGGAGGTACGTTTGGTTCTTCCCAACAACCAGCGTCCGGCACAGATCGGTGGCGAAAACAACCAGCTCCGTACCGGTGTGGCGTTCAAACTCTATGACAATGGTTTCGAAATTATCTCAGACCTTGCAAAGGGTACTGTACCTCCTTACACCAAACCTACATGTCCTTACAACTTTGAAGACATAATGCAGTCTGGTTACAAGTCTGGTGGTGTACTCTATTTGAAATGGATGCCTAACCAGCTTGACCACAAATTCTACAAGCCACAGAACCATGATCTTGAGGTAGTATTCTACTATCCCATATCATTTGAATTCCTTGAAGGGGCTGCCGGTTCAAGCGCTCAGTTTGTAAATCTCGGAGCCAACGACCGTTGGCAGAATGTATCTCCAAGCTGGTTCGATTATAATGCTGGTGAAGTCAGAAGAGATGTATATAAGGAGAATACCGACATCCAGTTCAGGATTAATCCTCCCGGCGGTAAGAATCTGAGTGTCACTGAGGTTAAACTCAAACACAAGATTATGACCAAATCCGGCAAGAATCCTGAATATGAGGAGAAAGAACTTGTCATCACTCCCGATGCAACAGGTGTGTATACCATTCCTCAGCTCCCCGGTGAAACTTGGGTAAGTGTAACCGGTGAAACCCATGTAGTGGTTAACGAGGGTGACGTGGTCAACTCTTCAAAACTTGAGGATGTGCAGAAAGATCAGGTGGAGGAGTTCACCGAACTCACAGTTTCCGGAGAAGTGACTGAAGAGGCATTTGAGGCACTTCGCGAAAAATTCGAGTCTGTAGAAACTCTCAACCTTTCTCAGATTTCAAATACTTCTATCCCCGAGAACGCTCTCGCCGGTCTTGAGAACCTGCGTACGGTATTCATTCCGGAGACCATTACCGAGATCGGTGCCGGTGCATTCCAGGGTTGTGAGAATATCGAGACTCTTACACTCCCCGGTGTGAACACTATCGGTGAAGGTGCTTTTGAGGGTTGTACAAGCCTTACAAGCCTTATCATCCCGTCGTCTAACACCGAAAGCGCAACTCGTGCCGCTGCAGATGGAATCAATGCAGACTCCTTCAAGGGTCTTAACCCCAACTGTCTCATCTATCTTGGCACTAACGATATCCCGAATGCCGAGCATCTCAACATCATCCTTGCTAAGGATGGCAAACGAGTGGCTGCATCAAATATCGTTCTTGACAGCGAGTATCCCTTCAACGCTCCCACAGGTTTCAACCTTGGTGAATACACCATCTCTTACACCGCTCATATACCCGGCAGCTTCGGTGCTGACGTAGATGGCGGCTGGAGAGGAATCATGCTCCCCTTCACTCCTTCAGAATGGGCTTACGGTGTAGAATTTGGCGAACGTCGCGGCAGTGGTCTCCAGATTATCTCTCTTGAAAATGATGCGGAGACTATGACAACTGTTGAGAAATTTGAGGCTAACAAGCCTTACTTGGCTCACGTGGTTGCTCCCTTCGAATCTGTGCCCGTTACATTCGTTGGCAAAGCTCTTGCAAGCGATGAAAACGAATCCACACAGGCTTCTTTCGATAACTATGACATCGTTCCGACTCCCAATCCCGAGGATGTAATGATCAAGGGTAAGGACTATACTCTCTACGGTTCATTTGACGGTGAGACTGTGCTTGGCGAATGTCTCGCTCTCAATGAGGATGGCAGCAAGTTCATGGCTTCTGATTCTATCAAGATCGGTGCCTTCTCCGCATACATCTGCCTCAACGAGGGCACTACCGCTCAGGAGTTCCCCGTAGGCGAACATGCAATCTGGGTACAGGAGCCTTATGGTGCAGGCGTAAGCGGTACTAAGCTCTATCGCGGTGATAAGATTGAACTCACCACCAAGACTAAGAACGCTACTATCTATTACACTACTGATGGTTCTGATCCCTCCGATGCAGAGGGCACAAGAATGGTGTATGATGCTCCTATCGATATGATCGGCGAGAGCATGAGCCTTCAGGCTATGGCTGTATTCAAGGATTTCTCTTCCGAGAATGTAGACCTCAACTTCGAGCTTAAGAAAGTTGACATCGACTATGATCTCGCTCCCAACTGGAACTGGATCTCTCACAACATGGAGAATGAGGTGGCTGTGGCTGACTTCGCTACCGAGGGCATCAGCCGTATCCTCTCTCAGACTCAGGAAGTGGTTCGCGACCCGAAACTCGGTCTCTCAGGTAACCTCAAGACTCTTCTCCCCGGTACCGGATATAAGGTTTGTGTAGCTTCTGAAAAGAACGCTGCCGCCAAGATCGCCGGTGTTGCTTTCAACCCGCAGGGTGCTGTGAAGCTCCACAGTGGCTGGAACTGGATCGGTTGCCCCGTTGATGACGCAAGTCTCGCTGTGGCTGATCTCCTTGCCAACCTTGAGGCTGAGGAGGGTGATATGATCGTTGGTCTCGAAGGCTTCCAGCAGGCTGATGCCGAAGGAAACTGGACCGGTACTCTTCCTGTGCTCGCTACAGGTGCCGGCTACCTCTACTTCAGCAACTCCGATAAGGAATTCACCTACAACTTCGTTAAGGGTGAGCCCGCTGAGGCATCTGCTGAAGAGCCCGCTACAAGAACTCTCGAAGAGACTCCTTGGGTGGTTGACATCCACAGATATGCCAACGTTATGCCTATGACTGCCGTGGCTGTTGATGCTGACGGTTTCGACGCTGACGTTGAGGATTACATGATCGCTGCTTTCTGCGGCAAGGAGTGCCGTGGCATCGCTCAGGTGGTTGATGGCAAGTATATGATCAATATCCACGGTAATGCCGGCGACAACATCTCATTCCGCTTCATCAATGCTGAGGGCGCTGAGTATGTCACCTCTTCCAACATCATCTTCAAGGAACTCCCCGTTGGTTCTGTAAGCGAGCCTTACGTAATCAAGCTCAACATTCTCTCTGCTGTCAACAGCATCGAAGCTGACGGTCTTGAGATTGTAAGCGAGAACGGAGCAATCGTTGTCAAGGGTGATCTTGCAGGAAACGCTTCTGTTGAGGTATTCGACCTCGCCGGAAATCGTCTGGCTGCATCTTCAGCTAACAACGGCGCAGTTTCTGTCAACGGTCTTGAGCCGGGCATCCGCCTCATCGTGGTTCGCACAGGCTCTGACATCATCTATCGCAAGGTGATGGTGAAGTAAATCATACCGAATTGAATACGCAAGTTATTGTGAAGCCTCTGAGCTTCACAATAACTCACAAAAAACCGGATGTGTCGGCTTCGACACATCCGGTTTTTTTATATATCCCTAATGTTACTTGCTATGGGCTGACAATAGATT
>CAMWZE010000291.1 GCA_947178685.1 uncultured Porphyromonadaceae bacterium | reverse complement strand
ATTCCACAGACGGCTTCATTAAGCCGGGCGAAATTCTCTTTGTAAACTGGGAGAGCATCAATAAGGATAAAAACGTGATGGTTCGCGAAACCGAATACTCGGCTTCGCTATATGATATTACTCGCCGCACACAAGATGATAACGGTATACCTATTGTGCTTGTGATAGACGAGGAACACATGTTTGGAGGTAAAAATGCCAAGAAGTCTGAAAAGGTACTCGCTACCATTCATCCTAAAGTAGAGATCCGCGTATCGGCTACACCTCAGACCAAAGGTGAGCAACAAGTAAATGTTCCTCGCGAAATGGTCATTGAAGAAGAGATGATTAAGGAGAGTATTGTGCTTAATCCGGCTCTCGACTTCAGAGATCCACATGGCTCTCTCAATCAGCACTTGATTTGGCTCGCATTACAAAAGCGAGAAGAGCTTGCCAAAGCCTATAATGAACTTGGCGTTGATATCAATCCGCTTTTGCTCATACAACTACCTAATGACACAAGTGAAAATCTTACCGCTGACGATACGAAAGTTAAGGATGAGATTGTCTCTGCCCTTGATGCTTACGGAGTTAACGGAACTAATGGTAAACTCTCTATATGGCTGTCGGGAGAAAAGACCGACAACCTTGATGTGATAGATCAATCAAATGACCCGACTGAGGTTCTCCTATTCAAGCAGGCTATCGCCCTCGGCTGGGATTGTCCGCGGGCTGCGGTACTACTAATATTCCGTAAGATTGAGAGCTTCCAATTCTCTGCACAGACCGTGGGACGTATTCTCCGAATGCCGGAGCAGAAATACTATACCGATCAACGACTCAATCAGGGCTATGTATTCACTAATCTCTCGAAAGATATTATCGAAATCGTCAAGGACGATATGGATTATCTTGCAACTAATATAGTGGCCAAACGTCGAGAGGGAATAAGCAATGTTGTGCTCAATTCTGAGTATAGCGAAAGACTATCAACCGACCGTAACCGTCTTGGCACTGACTTAAAAGATGTTCTGAAGAACACCTTTAAGTCAGAATGGGGAATGGAGTCAGGACAGCTTTCGCTATTCACTGAAGATATGCTTTTCGGTAACGGAGAAATTGGCTATGATGCAGAGGGTGTATCCAGTGAAGCATACAGAAATAGAGAAAAGGCCATAAATCAATATGGCATAAATTTTAACGTAAAAAATATCAGTACCGATATTGTCAAAGACCTTGATATGACAGGAGAGGTCGGCTCTCGAATTGTTAAAAGTAAGGCAACCTACGTTAATAATATGAACGATCTTACAGCTATGTATCTCGCTTTCTGTAAACGTCTACTCGGTAATGTCTATGAGCAACGAAGTGTTAAAACACTAGGGGGTACACTTAAAGAAGTTATGGAAGAACTTTTTGAAGTATTTGAATGGGATACTATGAAGATTGTACTCTCCAACGACAATGTGCATCACAATCGCCCTAAATTTGAGCGTTTGATTGCTAAGGCTATTCAGAAATATACGGAGAAACTGCGTATTCGTCAAGCTGCTGCAAAACGACGTGCGTTCAAACACTACGATTGGAGTATACCGGCTGAACGAGCATATCCAATCGACACATATACCGAACAGCCACAAATCGATGTTCACGCACTACTTCCTTTTATGGAGAAGAAGGTTGCCTCCGCTACTGAACGTGCATTTGCTGTTTTTCTTGAGTCGCAGAGCAGTGCGATAGCTTGGTGGTATAAGAATGGTGACAGTGGCAAAGCAAATTATGCCATAGGATATATTAATTCGCAAGGTGGTAAATCTCTTTTCTATGTAGATTTCATAATCTGTATGAAAAATGGGGATATTTTCCTTTTTGATACCAAAACGGAAAATAGTGACCCCGAAGCTCCATATAAACATAACGCGCTATGGGATTATATGCGTCTCCCAGATAATAAGAGCAAAAATCTTCGAGGAGGTGTAATTGTTACTGATAATTTCGGGAACTGGGTGTATTCTCCTGCAAAACTTGATCCTAAATTAGGGACATCGGATACAACTAATTGGAGTATTTTTGATCCCCAACAATATATCTAACCTATGGCAAAGGGAATTGATCAGAAGTTCGTTCACTATGGCATACGCCGCGATGACCTCTATATGATTGAGGCCATCTGTGCGGCCGAAGGTATAGACTTCGATTGGATGAGCGAGGAAATCCTGAAAGTCTATCATGCCAAGCGAGTTGAAGCGATTGAGGTTGACGATGCGACTACGGAAGATATTATCCGTGCGGCAATTCAGAAAATTAAACAATAAATTTCCTCTCCATGCTTATTCAAAGAATCAAAGTCAGCAACTATAAGACATATCTTGATCTTGACCTCGATTTGACGGTTGATGAGGAGCGCCCTATAATACTTATCGGTGGCTCAAACGGTGGTGGTAAAACCACTTTGTTTGAGGCGATAAGCGGTGCGCTATATGGTCTCAAAATAGAGAATAGAGACCACTTTATGGAACTCCTTAATCAAGGAGCGGTGGGACAAGTGAAACCTGAGATTTCTTTGCAAATTACTTTCAGTGGTAAGGTGCTCGGGCAGGAACAGAAGTATATACTCAAACGTATATATGTCCTTAACCCTGCCGGAAAACCACTTGAAAGCGTAAGCCTTAACATGAACGGCAATATGTTTGTGTACGGTACTATGACTGCTCCCAGAGACCGTGTCAAGAATGAGCAGGAGGTTAATAAGATAATAAAGGCTAACCTCCCACAGGAGCTGAGTCAGTATTTTCTTTTTGATGAGATGCAATCGAGCGAACTTCTTAAAAAGAATGTGTTTGCTCAAACAATACGTGATAACTTTGAGAACGTTCTTGGCTTCAAGAAATACCTTCAACTCAAGAAAGCTGCAGAAAAGTTGCAACAGGAGTGGGCGAAACTACGACTAAAGGCTGAACAGGAGGCTGCAGAGTATAATGAGCTTGTCAGTCAAAAAGATATATTGACAGCCGACCTTAACGCTTGTATTGCTGAACAAGACACATTATATAAGTATCTCACTTCTATGGAATCTGAATATCAGAAGGCAAAGGAGGGTGTACAGCAAAGTGCCGCTCTCAATAAGCGTATTGCTGATATTTCGGCTAAGATAGACAATATTGTTCAGCGTGCGGCATCCTATGCCGAGGATATAAAGGGATTTATGGAACACATTGAAATCAATGTGTTCTTGCCTAAATTGGCTGCTAATCTTTCAGTTGAAATAAATAATATCCTACACGTCAAAGAGGAGATAGCTAATTCCATAACCGGTGCTTATCCTCTGGAAACCCTACGTGACGTTACAGCGAAAATTATAGACTATCTTAAGGAGTTGTCGCTTTGTTCGCCTGAAGTTGACGAAGATAACGTGGTGAGGTATATGGTTGCAATGCAGAACACGGCCAATCGTCAGGATCCTTTCGACTATCTCGACAGTGCCGAAATCGTAGCTTTGAAATCTCTTGTCAATCGTGGTACCAACAATCAGTTTCTAACGCTTTATCGTCAGCGTCAGGATATTGAAGGGTTGCTCGCTACTATCGGAGAGTTGCGCACTGAAAGACAAAACCTCGAACAGACGAGGGCCGGGGGGAATGAGTTTATTAT
>CAMWZE010000290.1 GCA_947178685.1 uncultured Porphyromonadaceae bacterium | reverse complement strand
AGATTTGACACCGTTTTGAAGGCGTAATAGGGTTCTATTATAACTGAAAAGCGGTGCCAAATATCGCCTTAGAGGGCGACAAGGAATATATTAATTAATTTGTGACACATACTTATATGAGAGAAAAAGAATTTCTTCCGGCGGTGAAAGACCGCCTCGGCATAGAGCAACTCAACGAGATGCAGATAAAGATGATGGCTCAGGCCTCTGAACAAAGGGATATAATATTACTGTCGCCCACCGGCAGTGGCAAGACCCTCGCCTTCACCTTACCCGTAATGAAACTTATGAAGCCCTCCACCGGAAGGGTGCAATGCGTTGTCATCGCCCCCTCCCGTGAACTCGTGATGCAGATAGCCGGAGTGATGAGAGAGGTGGGACGCGATTTCAGGGTGGTGGCTCTATATGGAGGCCACAACGTAGAGGATGAGGTCAATAGTCTCAAAGTTGTGCCCGACATTATTGTAGCCACACCGGGCAGGTTGCTCGATCACGCGGTGAGACGAAACATTGACCTCCTGCCTGTGCGGATACTCGTGCTCGATGAGTTTGACAAGTCGCTCGAATTAGGATTTGAAGAGGAGATGGAGAAAATTGCAAAACGCATGAAAAACGTGAGCCGATTCATCCTTACATCAGCCACCAATGCCGACATCTTACCGGAATTTTTAAATCTCACGAATCCGGTGACACTGAATTTCGTAGGCGAGAATAAGGCACTTAAAGAGCGCATGAGAGTGCATCGTGTTGATTCAGACGGCAAAGATAAGCTGGAATCATTACTTGCATTGCTCCATAATATCAATACGGCCACATCTCCTGAAAAGTCAATAATTTTTGTAAACCACCGAGAGAGTGCCGAGAGAGTAGCCGATTTCCTGA
This sequence comes from uncultured Porphyromonadaceae bacterium, assembly GCA_947178685.1. The sequence goes on along the minus strand of CAMWZE010000290.1, from coordinate 2,752 downwards.
AAAAGAACGGAGTGGATGCCGTGTTATATCACGGCGCACTCGACCAGCGGGAACGAGAGACTGCCGTAGCACTATTCAACAACGGTAGCCGTCCTGTGCTTGTGGCTACTGATCTTGCAGCCCGTGGTCTTGATATAGAGAAGGTGGCATCAGTAATTCATTATCATCAGCCACTGACCCCTGAGGCATATACTCATCGAAATGGACGTACGGCCCGTGTGGAGGAGGAGGGCGACGTGTATGTACTTATCGGTCCGGATGAGGATATAAAGGATTTTATTGATTTTCACGATACCCGCAATATCGATACATCTGTGAAAAACAATCTGCGGAGCGGGCTCACAACCCTCTATGTCGGTGGTGGCAAAAGAGAGAAAGTGTCGCGTGGCGATATACTCGGATTCCTGATAAAGGAGGGAGGTATAGATGCATCACAGATAGGGAAAATAAATGTCTACGACCATTATGCCCTCGTAGCCGTAAACGATGCTGTAGCAGGAAGAGTGCTCAAATCGATTGAAGGGAAGAAACTGAAGGGTGAGAAACGACGCATCACCATTTTGAAATAATCCGGCGGAGTGGACGTGCAGAGGCATATCCACTCCGTTCTTTATGTTAAAAAATTTGCTAATTCTATGCACAGATTATAAATAGATGGGCATATGCTTGAATAAATGATTTGAATTAGTTAACTTTGCAGATGTATTGCAATCGGCTGTAGCTGTCTCCTCTCATGTAGAAGAGATGAATAAATGCTACAGACACACCATACAGAGTGATTCATATTCAATTATTAATAATCAAACGTTACTATGAGCAAAGCAAAGCAATTCCTGACATGCGACGGTAACCAGGCTGCCGCCCACATCAGTTATATGTTTACTGAAGTGGCTGCTATCTACCCGATTACCCCTTCGTCGACTATGGCAGAATATGTCGACGACTGGTCAGCCGCTGGCAGGAAGAACATTTTCGGAGAGACAGTGCTCGTGCAGGAGATGCAGAGCGAGGCCGGCGCCGCTGGTGCTGTCCACGGCTCTCTTCAGGCAGGTGCCCTCACTACAACCTACACAGCTTCACAGGGTCTTCTTCTGATGATCCCCAACATGTATAAGATTGCCGGCGAGTTGTTGCCATGCGTGTTCCACGTATCGGCTCGTGCCCTCGCTTCTCACGCGCTTTCTATCTTCGGCGACCATCAGGATGTGATGGCTTGCCGCCAGACAGGCTACGCCATGTTGGCTGAAGGTTCCGTTCAGGAGGTTATGGATCTCGCTGCTGTGGCTCACCTCGCCACTCTCAAGAGCCGCGTGCCTTTCCTGAACTTCTTCGACGGTTTCCGTACTTCTCACGAAATCCAGAAGATCGAGGCTATCTCTCAGGAAGATCTCGCTCCGCTTATCGACCAGGAGGCTCTCGCCGCTTTCCGTAAGCGTGCCCTTAACCCCGATGCCCCCGTGGCTCGCGGTATGGCTGAGAACCCCGACGTATATTTCCAGCATCGTGAGGCTTGCAACCCCTACTACAATGCAGTGCCTGAAATCGTTGAGGATTATATGAAGGAGATTTCAAAGATCACCGGCCGCAACTATGGTCTGTTCGACTATTACGGTGATCCCGAGGCTGAGCGCGTTATCATCGCAATGGGCTCCGTTACAGAGTGCATCCGCGAGACAATCGACTATCTCCGCGCTAAAGGTGAGAAAGTCGGCCTCGTAAGCGTTCACCTTTACCGTCCTTTCTCAGCAAAGCATTTCCTCTCTGCAGTGCCCGCCTCTGCAAAACGCATCGCTGTGCTCGACCGTACAAAAGAGCCCGGTGCTAAGGGAGAGCCTCTATATCTTGACGTGGTTGACTGCTACTATGGCAAAGAGAATGCCCCCCTCATTGTGGGTGGCCGCTATGGTCTCAGCTCAAAAGACACCACTCCTTCGCAGATTCTTTCTGTTTACGACAACCTCGCGCTTCCCGAGCCCAAGAATGGCTTTACTATCGGCATAGAGGATGACGTGACTTATCTCTCACTCCCGCTTCTCCCTGAGATCAGCGTTGGCGACGAGAAGATGTTCCAGGCTAAGTTCTATGGTCTCGGTGCCGATGGTACTGTAGGCGCCAACAAGAACTCCGTGAAGATTATCGGTGACAATACCGACAAATATTGCCAGGCTTACTTCTCTTACGACTCCAAGAAGTCGGGCGGTTTCACCTGCTCTCACCTCCGTTTCGGCGACGAGCCCATCCGCTCCACTTATCTTGTGACCACTCCTAACTTCGTGGCTTGCCACGTTCAGGCATACCTCCACATGTATGACGTATGCCGTGGTCTCCAGCCCAACGGCACATTCCTTCTCAATACTATCTGGGAGGGTGAGGAGCTTGCCAAGAATCTTCCCAACAAGGTGAAGAAACTCTTCGCTAAGAACAACATCACCGTTTATTATATCAACGCTTCGAAGATTGCTCAGGAGATTGGTCTCGGCAACCGCACAAACACCATCCTCCAGAGCGCATTCTTCCGCATCACCGAGGTTATCCCCGTTGACCTGGCAATCGAGCAGATGAAGAAGTTCATCGTCAAGTCCTACGGCAAGAAGGGCCAGGACATCGTCAACATGAACTATGCCGCAGTTGACCGCGGCGGCGAATACAAGCAGCTCACCGTTGACCCCGCATGGGCTAACCTCCCCGACGACGAACAGCACGCTAACAATGACCCCGAATTCATCAACCGCGTAGTTCGCCCCATCAATGC
>CAMWZE010000289.1 GCA_947178685.1 uncultured Porphyromonadaceae bacterium | reverse complement strand
TTCCGCGGAAGCTGGATTGAGTTTGCTACTGACATCAACAATGTCATGTATGCCTACATTGACCGTAAGAAGAAACTTCCTGTAACTACTCTTCTTCGTGCGATCGGGCTTGAAAGTGACAAAGATATTATCCAGATATTCGATCTTGCCGAGGAGGTTAAGGTAACCAAGGCGAATCTTCAGGAGGCTATCGGCCGTAAGCTTGCAGGCCGTATCGTAAAGAGCTGGCTTGAAGACTATGCCGATTCCGCTACAGGCGAGGTTGTATCTCTGGAGAGAAATGAAATTGTAGTCGACCGTGGCACCGAGATAAGCGAAGACAATATCGACGCTATTCTTGAGAGCGGTGTGAAGACTGTGCTCCTTGAAAAGGAGAATGTCAGTGCGGTAGACTACAGTATTATTTTCAATACACTGCAGAAAGATACCTCCAACTCAGAAAAGGAGGCTATTCAATATATATACAGACAGCTGCGTAACGCCGAGCCACCGGACGATGCATCGGCACGCGAGGTAATCTATAATCTCTTCTTCTCGGAGAAAAGATATGACCTCGGTGAGGTAGGACGTTTCAGAATCAACAAGAAACTTGGTCTTGACACTCCGGAGGATGTGAAAGTGCTCACCCGTGAGGATATCATTGCCATTATCAAGTATCTGATCGAGTTGATCAACTCCAAGAGTGATGTCGATGATATCGACCACTTGAGCAACCGCCGCGTGCGCACCGTAGGTGAGCAGCTTTACAATCAGTTCGGTGTGGGTCTGGCTCGTATGTCGCGCACTATACGCGAGCGTATGAATGTACGTGACAACGAGGTGTTCAAGCCGATCGACCTTATCAACGCGAAGACAATCTCTTCCGTAATCAATACATTCTTCGGCACAAACGCCCTTTCACAGTTCATGGACCAGACTAATCCTCTGGCAGAGATCACCCACAAGCGTCGTATGTCGGCTCTTGGTCCCGGCGGTCTTTCCCGTGAGCGTGCAGGCTTTGAGGTGCGAGACGTACACTATACCCATTACGGACGTCTCTGTCCGATCGAGACCCCTGAGGGTCCGAATATCGGTCTTATCTCCTCACTCTGTGTTTATGCCAAGATCAATAACCTTGGATTCATCGAGACTCCCTATCGCGAGGTGAAAGAGGGTAAGGTGAATCTCAAGAATGACGAGGTGGTTTATATGACCGCCGAACTCGAGGAGGGCAAGATGATTGCCCAGGGTAACGCGCCATTGAACGATGACGGTTCCTTCATCAACAATCGTGTAAAGGCGCGTGAGGATGCCGACTTCCCGATTGTAGCTCCCGAGCAAGTGGAGCTCATGGATGTAGCGCCTATTCAGATCGCTTCTATCGCTGCATCTCTTATCCCGTTCCTCGAGCATGACGATGCTAACCGTGCCCTCATGGGATCAAACATGATGCGCCAGGCTGTGCCTCTTCTCAGAAGCGAGGCTCCCATTGTAGGCACCGGCATCGAAGGCCAGCTCATTCAGGACTCCCGCACCCAGATAATGGCAGAGGGAGCCGGTGTGATCGAATATGTGGATGCTACACGCATTACTATCAAGTATGATCGCACTGAGGATGAGGAATTCGTTGAGTTTGAGTCGGCAACTAAGGATTATAAGATTCCTAAGTTCCGTCGCACCAACCAGGGCACCACTATCGACCTCCGTCCTATATGTAATGTGGGACAAAGGGTAGAGAAGGGTGATATCCTGACAGAGGGTTACTCTACCGAGAAGGGTGAGCTTGCTCTCGGTCGTAACCTTAAGGTTGCGTTCATGCCCTGGAAGGGTTACAACTACGAGGATGCCATCGTGCTTAACGAGCGTATGGTAAGAGAGGATATCCTTACCTCTATCCATGTAGATGAATATACACTCGAGGTGCGTGAGACCAAGCGTGGTATGGAGGAACTCACGAGCGATATACCGAATGTGAGCGAAGACGCCACCAAGGATCTTGATGAGCGCGGCATTATCCGCGTGGGCGCCCATGTAGTGCCCGGCGATATCATGATCGGTAAGATCACCCCTAAAGGTGAGAGCGACCCGACACCTGAGGAGAAGCTTCTCCGTGCTATCTTCGGCGACAAGGCAGGCGATGTAAAGGATGCTTCGCTCAAAGCCTCTCCATCTCTGAAGGGTGTTGTGATTGGCACAAACCTCTTCTCCCGTGCTATCAAGAAAAAGAACAGCAAGAAGAGCGCAAATGCCCAGCTTCCTATCCTTGATGAGAAATATGAGGAGAAGCAGGATGAGCTCAAGGAGATAATGGTAAGTAAGATGCAGACTCTCCTTAAAGGAAAGGTCTCAGCCGGTGTGAAAGACTTCATCGGTGTAGATATCATCCCGAAGGGTGCCCGTTTCGATGACCAGACCTTCGGCAATATCGATTACGAAACCATCAATCTTGCCAATTGGACCGATGATCCCCGCATCAACAAGATGGTGATGGCGCTCATCACCAACTATCTCCGCAAGAGTAAAGAGATCGACAGCGAACTACGCCGTAAGAAATTCGATATCACCATAGGCGACGAGCTTCCTTCCGGCATCATGCAGATGGCGAAGGTATACATAGCCAAGAAGCGTAAGATCGGTGTAGGTGACAAGATGGCAGGTCGACATGGTAACAAGGGTATCGTGTCGCGTGTGGTTCGCCAGGAGGATATGCCGTTCCTTGAGGATGGAACTCCGGTGGATATCTGCCTTAACCCTCTGGGTGTGCCTTCCCGTATGAACCTCGGTCAGATTTTCGAGACCGTACTTGGATGGGCCGGCAGAGAACTTGGTGAGAAATTCGCCACCCCGATTTTCGATGGTGCGAGTCTTGACGACCTTAACGAGTGGACCGATAAAGCAGGTGTGCCACGTTATGGCAAGACCTATCTCTATGACGGCGGCACCGGTGATCGTTTTGACCAGCCCGCGACAGTAGGCGTGATCTACATGCTTAAGCTCGGCCACATGGTTGAAGACAAGATGCATGCCCGTTCCATCGGTCCCTACTCACTCATTACCCAGCAGCCACTTGGTGGTAAAGCCCAGTTTGGTGGACAGCGTTTCGGTGAGATGGAGGTTTGGGCGCTCGAGGCATTCGGCGCCGCTCATATCCTACAGGAGATCCTGACCATCAAGAGTGATGACGTTATGGGTCGCAGCAAAGCCTACGAGGCTATCGTGAAGGGCGACACAATGCCGAATCCGGGTATTCCGGAGTCGCTCAATGTGCTTCTCCACGAGCTTCGCGGCCTTGGCTTGAGCATCACACTTGAATAAACAAGAATTATAGGAAGAACAACACAATATGGCTTTAAAGAAAGACAACAAGATAAAGAGCAATTTCTCCAAGATTACAATTGGCCTTGCATCTCCCGAGGAGATCAAGGCCAAGAGTAGCGGAGAGGTTCTCAAGCCTGAGACCATCAACTACCGCACCTACAAACCGGAGCGCGACGGTCTTTTCTGTGAAAAGATATTCGGTCCGGTAAAAGACTATGAGTGTCATTGCGGAAAATACAAGCGTATCCGCTACAAAGGCATAGTCTGCAACCATTGTGGAGTTGAGGTAACTGAGAAGAAGGTGCGTCGTGAGAGAATGGGCCACATCGAGCTCGTTG
>CAMWZE010000288.1 GCA_947178685.1 uncultured Porphyromonadaceae bacterium | reverse complement strand
TTCATCAGGAATTGGGAGATATAGAGGGCAACCACCACTATTACAAAAAATTGGAGAAGTGAAATTCATCTGGATCATATTGTGCATCATCTGTCTGTTGGTGCTCTCGCTATTTGTAGGAGCTGTAAACATCCCGGCCTCACAGGTAATGGATGTGCTCACAGGTAAGGGTGCCGACAACGAGGCCATCCGCTATATCATTCTCGGCAGCCGTCTGCCCCAAGGGATAACCGCCCTGCTCGCCGGTGCGGGTCTTGCCGCGAGCGGACTCATGATGCAGACAATGTTTCGTAACCCTCTTGCCGGTCCCTCTATACTTGGTATTAGTTCGGGTGCCAATCTCGGAGTGGCGATAGTGATGCTCCTGATGGGCAGCAGCGTCACAATTGGCTCTCTTGCCTTGGGAGGCTACGTGTCGATCATAGCCGGAGCATTTATCGGGAGTCTCCTGATAATGGGTTTGCTGATACTGCTTTCATCGGTGCTTCGCAACGATCTGATGTTGATAATCACCGGTGTGCTTATCGGCTATCTCACCTCTTCTGTAATCACGCTCCTCAACTATAGCGCGTCTGCCCACGGAGTGCAGGGCTATATAATGTGGGGCATGGGATCGTTCAACAGCGTCAGCAGCAATCAGCTTCCGGTCTTTGCTTTGATCACAGGTGTGGGTCTGCTCCTCTCCATGCTGCTCGTAAAACCGCTCAACGCCCTCCTTCTCGGCGATGACTACGCTCGCAATCTCGGCATACCTATAAAGACCGTGCGCAATCTTCTCCTCCTCGCCACAGGAATACTCACAGCCGTCACCACGGCCTTCTGCGGACCGGTGGCTTTCATCGGTCTGGCCGTACCGCACATCAGCCGTATGATCTGGCGTACAGATAACCATCGGATCCTTATGCCGGCTACAATCCTTACTGGCGCAGCCGTGGCTCTGCTCTGCTGCATACTGAGCGTGTTGCCACCGGAGGGGATAGCTCCGATAAATGCCGTCACCCCTGTAGTAGGTGTCCCCGTGATTCTCTATGTAGTGATACGCCGTCGTTAAGTTAATGATGAAGTTGCCAATAGCTATGAATATATCCATTCAATTATCAGATGTCACCACCGGCTACCGGGGCAAACCTGTGACCCGTGATATCAACGCTTATCTTCAGGCCGGAGAACTCACCTGCCTGCTCGGGCCTAACGGCGCAGGTAAATCAACGCTGCTGAAGACTCTGAGCGCGTTTATCCCTCCCCTTACGGGAGAGATTACGATCGAGGGTGTCAACATACGCAAGATCAGCGCCTCTATGCTTGCCCGCAGTATAGCGGTGGTGCTCACCCGACGTCCGGCAACTATGAATATGACTGTGGAGGAATTGGTGTCGATAGGTCGAAGTCCCTACACCTCGTTCTTCGGTGGCCTGCATGAGAACGACCGCGAGGTGGTAGACAAATCCATACGCCTTGTAGGGATTGACGACCTGCGCGCCCGCAACGTCAACACCCTCAGCGACGGTGAGCGCCAGAAGGCCCTTATAGCAAAAGCCCTCGCCCAGCAGACCCGGATAATTTTTCTCGATGAACCCACAGCTTTCCTCGACTATCCGAGCAAAGTGGAGATAATGCAACTGCTCTACACCATAGCCCGGGAGGAGAATAAGACGGTGTTTATGTCTACCCACGATCTTGAGCTTGCCCTGCAGATTGCCGACAAGATATGGCTCCTTGATAAGGAGCGTGGACTGAACATCGGCATCCCGGAAGATCTTGCCTATGCCGGACTGCTCGGCGACTATTTTCAGCGAGGAGGGCTGAAATTCAATTACACCACCGGACTTTTTGAAATAGACAACGAGCAGAAAGGATCCGTCTGTCTCAAAGGCTCCGGCAGACTATTCAATATGGTGAAGAAGGCTTTGAAAAGGATGGGCTACTCTACAGAACCATCGAGCCGGGGAGTCACGATAGAGATTATCGCTGATGCGAACGGGAATGAACATATAGTATATGACGGTGAAACTCTTAATTCAATCGAAAGTCTTGCCGCCAAACTGAACAGACAACAACAGAAATGAAACGACTCAAACCATTGATGATAGGTGGAGCCGGTAGCGATGTGGGCAAAAGCCTGCTCGTGGCCGGATTATGTCGCATCCTGCGTCAGGATGGATATACTCCCGCACCCTTCAAAGCCCAGAACATGGCCTTGAACTCCTACGTCACACCCGACGGACTGGAATTGGGTCGCGCACAGGCTGTCCAGGCAGAAGCCGCCGGAATAGAGTGTATGGCGGAAATGAACCCTATTCTGCTGAAACCCACTGAAGACTGTGTGGCCCAGGTGATAATCAACGGTATCCCGATCGGCAACAGGAGTGCCAAATCATATTTCAACAGCGTTGGCAGAAAACAGTTTGAGCATGAAGCCCACAGTGCTTTCGACCGTCTGTCGGCTCTTTACAATCCTATCATTCTGGAAGGGGCAGGGAGCATAGCCGAGATAAATCTTATGGATCTCGACATTGTGAATATGCCGATGGCCCGCTATGCCGATGCAAATGTGATTCTGGTGGTCGATATTGCCCGAGGCGGTGTCTTCGCAAGTGCATATGGAACCATAATGCTTCAGAAGCCCGACGATAGAAAGCGCATCAAGGGCATAATCGTAAATCAGTTCCGTGGCGATATCTCCCTCTTTGAGAAAGGAAGAAAGCAACTCGAAGAGATATGCGGAGTGCCCGTGGTGGGAGTAATGCCATTTATCAGAGATCTGCATATCGAGGAGGAGGATTCCTGCTCTTATAAGAACAAGGCGATTTCGGACGACAGTGGCAAAATAAATATCGCAGTGGTTCGACTTCCGCATATATCCAATTTTACAGATTTCGACCCATTGGAATGTGACCCGCGTGTCAATGTGCTCTACACTCTTGACCCGGAGATCATCGCGCAGAGCGACATCATCATTCTCCCGGGAAGCAAATCAACATCGGCCGACCTGCTGGAGCTTTATCGCAACGGAGTGGCTGAAGCTATAGTAAAGGCCCACAAGGATGGAAAGACGGTGATCGGCATTTGCGGAGGATACCAGATGATGGGGCGCACGGTGATTGATCCGGAAGGTGTGGAAGGTAATTCACATCATATCGGAGGATTAGGGCTGTTGCCTACCACAACCGTTATGGCATCTGAGAAACTGACACGCAGGGTGAGTTTTAAGTTCCGCGACAGTGATGAACCTTGCAAGGGTTACGAAATACACAACGGACGCACGGAGATTGACCCCGGATATAAATCGGTTGCACTGATCGACGGCATCCGCAAAGATGGCTGCATGGTAAATGAGAGATGTTGGGGCACATATATTCACGGACTCTTCGAAAATAAGTGTGTAGTCGACAGTATGCTCCACCCCTTTGTCGGAAACTTGACCGATAAGGATTTTGACTATCGTGCTTTCAAGCAGTCGCAGTATGACCGGTTGGCCGACGAGATGCGCAAAAATCTCGATATAGATCTGATCTATAAAATAATGATGAGCAATGATTGAGGGACACGGCGATGACCTATACCGTTACCACGGTAAAATAAAATACAATTTCAGCAGTAACATCATCAATGGCGTCACCCACACCCGTCTCAAGGCATTCCTCTCGGAA
>CAMWZE010000287.1 GCA_947178685.1 uncultured Porphyromonadaceae bacterium | reverse complement strand
TTATCACGCCGATGGTACTGCGAAAGCGGGAGAGTAGGTAATCGCCCCCTTAACCCGAAGGCATCCGAACAGGATGCCTTCTTTTTTTTCATCAAAGAATCCTCGACCGGAAATGGCCGAGGATTTTTTTGATCTTGTTCGGAATGCTCCGGAGAAGTTAAACCTTATCACGCCGCCGGTGATGGTTGTTCTTTGGGAAAGCGGGAGAGTAGGTGATTGTCTATTTACAAAAGAAGGCATCCGAACAGGATGCCTTCTTTTGTAAATAGTGAAGCCTCGACCGGTGAGGGTCGAGGCTTCCGTTTATTGGTATTTCTTGCGATAGGAGGTGGGAGACATGCCTGTGTGATGCTTGAAGTATTTGCCGAAGAATGATTGATTGGCGAAGTTCAGGTAGAGCGCGATTTCTTGAATGGTCCTGTCGGTTGTCTTCAAAAGAACCTTGGCTTCCATCACTACATAGTTCTCAATCCAATCGCCCGCTGTGCGCCCGGATAACTCCTTCACAACAGATGACAGATGTTTTGGTGTGATGAATAGCTTGTGGGCGTAGTAAGCTACTTGTCGTTGCTCCCTGAAATGCTCGCTGACGGCCAGAATGAACTTTGCCATTATTTCCTCTTTCCGAGTGCGCTGTGTGGCCACACCGCTGCTATTCTGAAGGTGTATGTCCATCATTTCGTAAAGAGCGGCCTGAAGCATGCACAATACCTTTTGCTTTAGGAATGGTGTCTTGGGTCCTCGGAGCTTTTTGCGTAGGAAATCATAAAAGTTACTGATATTGTTTGCGTCTTCCTCGGAAAGATAACTTACCGGCTCCGTGCGATGATGCATAAGCAGAGGCAAGATCTCGGTGAGCTTGGGCAGCACATCTTCAACTACATGGTTGGAGCAAACAACGGCAGAACATTTAAAATCGTCGGAATAGTTGGAAAGATAGATAAAGTTTTTGGGTTGAATTACGATTATTGTGTTCTTCTTGATCTCATATTCCCTAAGATCGATGCCGATTTTTCCTGAGCCTTCCGTGCATAGCGCAATTAACAAAGCATCTATTCGCAGTGGAAATATCTCTTCCGGCACAAACTTGACTTCATGCTGGAATACCAATATGTCTTCATCCAACTTATCGCTATTGACAATTTTGGATATTTCACTCAGGGTGGTGTAGGTGCCTATTTTAATATCGCTGTTCATGGGTCGATTTTTCTTCTTTAGTGCGAAATTAGCAAATTTCTTTATGTGATACAAGGTCTATAGAGGAGACTAATGTTAAAAAAATGATAATTTGCACATGAGAAACAAGCCAGACCGCCCCACTAATTACAGATTACCCCGTTTCAAGGCGCGGAACAGAAATCCGATATGGTTTTTTATTGTGCGGGGCAGGCCAAATCTGGCGGCCATTATCCTGAAGCGTTCTTTTAAGGATGCCAGTTTATTTTTATCGGTGGTGCCGTCGGCAAGATAGTCGATTGCGACAGTATCAAGATTTTTACACTCCGTGGGGTCGGTGGCAAGGAGACAGCCCAGAGTCCAGTCATAATCCGCTGAGAAGCGATAAGAGAGGTCGTAGTCGGGGGCAATGTCGCGGCGCACCATAAAGGCCTGATGGCATACCAACATCCCTTTCGCGAATGATTCAAAGGTAAGGATATCGGGAGCTGACAGATGTCGCGGACCCAGTATCTTTCTGTCTTTATCCACAATCACGGTGTCGGCATAAATAATCTTGGGATTTTTCTGGGCAGCCTCGGCATATTTTTTCAGAATATCCTTGGAGTGGAATGCATCACCGGCATTAAGGAATAAGACGTATTTCCCTTTAGCCATGTGCAAACCCTTATTCATTGCATCATACAGACCCTTGTCAGGCTCACTGAGTATTTTCAGTGAGGGTGATGCGTACTTCCGTGCTATCTCCAGAGTATTATCTTTTGAGGCACCGTCGATAATGAGATGCTCAAAGTCTTTCTCCGTCTGTTCCCTCACGGATTTCATTGTAGGTATGAGTTCATTAGCCGCGTTGTATGTGATAGTCACAATTGATATCAAAGGGAGGTCGTTAGATTGAACCATAATAAGTGATGTTGAAAATAAAATACAAAGCTACACAAAAACATGGAAATATGGTAATTGAACAGTGGAAACTTTTACCCTGTCCTGATCCGGGAGCTTCAAAAACTCAGGAGAGTTGCAAGGTAGGATGAAGGATATCTGATAAGAGTATATGGGCATGATAATTTGAACTGAATATAAATTAGTGTAAAATACGGCGGAATTTGTTGGTAAAAAGAAAGGTTACACTTACCTTTGCACTAACAAAAACCAACACATAACAATAAAAAATATAACAACTATGGCATACGTAATTGGCGACAACTGTATTGCATGCGGTACTTGCATGTCTGTTTGCCCTGTAGACGCAATCAGCGAGGGCGATATCTATCACATCGATCCCGATACCTGCATCAGCTGCGGTAGCTGCGCACAGGTTTGTCCTAACGACGCAATCAGCGAGGGTTAATCTTCCCGTAGGCTGAAAAGCAAAGAGATCAGGGGATGTGTCGAAATAATAAATTTCGATACATCCCCTTCTGATTTATGTGTGGTTGTGTTTGACAATCAATAGATTTGTCATTTGGATGCGCCTGATTGCGATGGATAGCCACGGGGTGATGTAACTGCATTGTTTATCATATGGATGTGAAAATCTCGTGATTTTTATGTAAATTTGCAATTAAATGGGTTCTCGCCCAACTTTTTCTCATATGTCGTGGTTAGAACTTTAGGAACCACACGGAGGCCTTCGGCTTCCGAAGAAAAAAAGATAAAAATGGACAGAGTAAAAGTAAAGGTAATAAACAGGAGTCATCATCCCCTGCCTGAGTATTCCACATTTGAGGCCGCGGGCATGGATGTGAGAGCATATCTTCCGGACGGATCGGTAACGCTCAAACCATTGCAGCGCGCGTTGATACCAACGGGTCTATACATACAGTTGCCACAGGGCTACGAGTGCCAGATACGCCCAAGATCGGGCCTGGCATTGAATTACGGCATCACCATAGCCAACTCACCGGGAACAGTGGATGCAGACTATCGCGGAGAGGTTGGCATCATTCTGATAAATTTAGGTGAGAATGATTTCACTGTCAACGATGGTGAAAGAATATGCCAGATGGTAATAAAGCAATATTCCCATGTGGAATGGGAGCCCGTGAAGGAACTTGACCGCACCAAAAGAGAGGATGGCCGCTTCGGCCACACCGGTCTCTCATAATTCTTAATCAAAAATCCGCTGAAAGTTGAAAAAGTCACCGTTAATCATATTGCTCGCATGTGTGGCGCTCATTTCCGCCCTGGCGGCCTATGCCTCGCCCTATTCCCCGGATAGGCGGAAGGCACGCTACTATTATCTCGAAGGAGCCAGGATGCAGGCCATGGGACGGCAGCCGGAGGCTTACGAATATTATAAGAAAGCCTGGCTTACCGATTCCACCTACGAGGAGGCAGCCTCGGCCTACGGCATGAACAGACTTGCTGTGCCAACCGATTCGATGCAGTCGAAAGAGGAGCTCAAGAAGTCGCTGACGATGATGCGCAGCTATGTGGATGCATATCCCGGTGACTTGTTTGAGGCGCGTTCCTATGCTTATGTGGC
>CAMWZE010000286.1 GCA_947178685.1 uncultured Porphyromonadaceae bacterium | reverse complement strand
GTGGTATACTTCATCAATACAGTGCTGCCTCCTATCGATTATCAAGGCGTATACGGCTCAGTACTCACCGACGACAATATGCAGGTGATGAAATGGGCAGTAACCGACAACTGGAATGATCTCGGCGACATCGAGGCTATGCGCTTCTATATGTATCTGCGCTCGATGGAGAATATGTACAACGTTCTCCTCCCCACCGATGAGGCGCTTCAAAATTACCGCGACCCCATCTCATGGGCACGCGGAGGAGCGGCCCGTGAGATCTGGAGCTTCAACTACGACAAAGCTACCAACTCAGTGAATGCCGAGGTATATTATGCCAATGAAGACGGCTCGAAAGGTGAATTCAAAAGGAATATCAGCGGCAATACTACCTCAGGACGCCGCATTATCCGCAACCGTCTTTCCGACATACTCAACCTCCACATTGTGATCGGTAATAATGAAGACGGGGTGCTCTCCGGATTTATTGATGAATCCGATTCAAAGTATGTGCTCACCAAAGGCGGCGGCACCATAGCCGTGTCAGGGCGTGAGGGTAATCTTAAAGTGAACGGTGCAGGTGACCTCGCTTTCGGTTCAGATGAGGCAAAGATTGTAACCTCTCCCTCCACTGGCGCACTCTGCCGCTATTCATCAGACAACGGCCGAACATTCTTCATCGACCATATCCTTCATGATGCCACCCTCAACGTATATCAGCAGATGGAGGCTCATCCGGAATTCAAGGCATTCTTCGACCTTTGCCGTGGCAACGATCTTGTATTCACCATTTTCGATAAAGATGACGATGTGCAGGAGATCTTCTCTCAGAAGAAAACCACAAGCTCCTCGGGCATTGGATATATTGTAAACTCATTCAACAACTATCGTTACACTATCTTCGTGCCCACTGCGGAGGCTATTGCCGAGGCGTTCAAAAATGATCCCAAGCTTTATACCTGGGATGAGATCGCAGCCGACACAAATGAGACTACCAAGAAGCAGAAGACCCTCTACCTGCTCAAATTTATTCTCTTCCATTTTGTCGACAATTCCGCGTTCATCACCGGTCAGCCTTACGGTGCCCTTGACTATGAAACCGGAGCAAGAAATGATTACGACAAATTCCACAAAGTTAGACTCATCTCCGACGGCAACGGTCTGACTGTGCAGAGTGTCGACAATCCGTCAAGCTCAGCAAAAGTCATAACATCAGGCGGATGCTTCAACATCATGGCTCGCGACTTTATCGTCAATGCCGCCGATGTGAGCGAGGCCAACCAGATCACAGCGTCATCACGTGCCGTGCTCCATCTTGTGGATCATGCCCTAAGTTTCCAATAATACTTTATAAATCAACCTATTTCTGCCAACATCAATGGACAAATTACGATACATACTCCTTGCGACACTGCTATGGCTTATCTCGCCTTTGGCATTCGCACAGACGGAGAACCTGATGCGTGGTGTCGTCATCGACGATATGGATGAGCCTGTGATCGGTGCCAATATCCGCGAGGTCGACGGCCAGAACCGTGTCATGAGCGTGGCTGCCACCGACATCAACGGTGAGTTCTCCCTCGTTCTTAAAAATAAGAAAAACAAAGTCATAATCTCCTATGTGGGTTGCAAACCCGTCACAATCGATTATGCTCCGGAAGTAAATGTGAAGCTTAACCCTGTGAGCGAACTTCAGGAAGTAGTGATCACGGCCCAGAAAATGACCAACGACGGCGGCATGCCTATCCCCGTCCGTGAGATTTCGGGTGCCGTACAGTCGATCAATACAAAGGCATTCGAAGGTGTGTCGGTGTCATCTGTCGACGATGCCCTCCAGGGCCGTCTCGCCGGTCTTGACATCGTAAACGCCTCGGGTGACCTTGGTTCAGGATCCTCGATGCGAATCCGTGGTACAGGTACAATCAACTCAAACGCCACTCCGCTCATCGTGCTCAACGATATCCCCTATGAGAGCCACGTCGACGGCGCGTTTGACTACGCCAACGCTACCTCCGAGCAGTTTGCCAACCTCCTTTCCATCAACCCTGAAGATATTGAGGAGATTACGGTGCTCAAGGATGGTGCTTCTGCCGCAATCTATGGTTCACGCGGTGCAAACGGTGTAATCATGATCAAGACCAAACGTGGTGTGAAAGGCCCACCGAAGGTGCAGTATCTCTACAAGTTCTCAATGTCGCGCCAGCCTAAGGGACGCACCATGCTCTCAGGCGACGACTACACGATGCTCATGAAGCAGGCTTACTTCAACCCACGCCAGGATGAGAACGCATGCAATATTCCGGAGTTCAACTATGATCCCACCTACTCTGAATATGAGCAGTTCAACAACAACACCGACTGGGTAGACGAGGTTACACAGTATGGCTACACCCACGACAACACCATCAATATCACCGGTGGTGGCGACAAAGCCAAATACCGTATGTCGCTCGGCTACTACACACAGAGCGGTACGATCATCAAGCAGAATCTCGACCGTATCTCCACCCTCATGAACCTTGACTATCAGGTGAGCGACCGTCTCCGCTTCTCCACAGAGTTCTCCCTCACCCACACCAAGAATAAGCAGAATTATAAGGAGGAGTGGTATTCAGAGGGTCTTCTTGATATCGCCTACCGCAAGATGCCTAACGTGGGTGTATACCGTCAGGATGCTTTTGGCAACAATACTTCTGAATTCTACACCATTCCGATGAGTTCCAAACTCGACGATAGTCAGAAGTATCTGGTCAACCCCGTGGCACTCGCTAACCTCGCCCGCTACAACGAGACCAACATGCGCATCATGCCTACCCTGCGTCTCTATTATGATATCCTGAATCCCGATACTCATCGTCTCCGCTACTCCGGCTACGTGCAGTTTGACATAGAGAACAAGAAGGAGGACAAGAATCTCCCCACTGAGCTTTATTCCTACAACTGGGACAACGGCAACACCAACCGCAACTATGCACGTGAGGCTGAGTCGCTCAACATCCAGACCAAACATGACCTTCTCTTCGTGCCCCGTCTCGGTGAAGATCACTCCCTCAACATCTTGGCAGCCTGGGAGATGTCGACAGGCAATTCTCAGTATCAGGAATTCCGCAAGTACAACATGCCCAACGGTGTGCTGAATCCCACTCAGGAGGGCTACAACGACCGCATGGAGAGCACCCGCAGCGACTGGCGCTCAATGGCATACATGGCCCGCGTGCACTACGCATATCAGTCGAAATATATCCTCGATGCCACCGTACGCCGCGACGGTTCTACAAGATTCGGTCCGAAAAACCGTTGGGGTACATTCCCTGCAGTTTCGGTAAAATGGATTCTCAGTGATGAGAAATTCATGGAATGGAGCCGCAACTGGCTGAACATGTTCGGCCTGCGTCTCGGATACGGTAAGACCGGTCGCCAGCCTGACTACGAATATCTCCACTTCTCACGCTACAGCGGTGGTGGCACTTATATCGATGTCTCTACAATGCGCCCCTCTTCAGTGCGCCTCAGCAATCTGAAATGGGAGACCAACACCAGCTACAACTTCGGTATCGACGCGAACTTCTACAACAACATGTTCAATTTCGATTTCAACGTGTTCCATGAGAATAACCGCGACCTGCTCTTCAGCAACTTCACGATACCTTCCTCTTCAGGTTTCGGCTCGATCCAATATATCAACGGCG
>CAMWZE010000285.1 GCA_947178685.1 uncultured Porphyromonadaceae bacterium | reverse complement strand
AGTGAAACTCGTTGGCAGCCGCCACCACAGCCTCCAGGCCACGGGAGTGTTGCTGTGTCTGGAGAAGGCTCTGCCCGTAGAATAGAGCCACATTCTCACGGTTTTTGGTGTCACCCGTCTCGAGATAAGTCTCGAAATAGCGGATTGCATCGTCAACTTTACCGGCGTTGTAAGATCCGGATGCGGCCACATACACCATTGCGGGGAATAGCTCCGGATCGCGCTTGAACTCGGCGGTAGCCATCTGCGGCATCAGCTGAGTGTCGACATAAGCTTTTGCGAAGCGGGTCATCTCTGCGCTGTTGCCCTGCGAGGAATAATGCACGGCGGCACGGGCCAGCTGATTGTTGAGGTCGAGAAGAATGCCGCGGAGCTGGTCTGACTCCTCTTCGGAGATAGCGTCGAGTGCGATTGCACCGGCGGCGGCAGTGTAAGTATCATAGACTGTGTTGTAGAGATCATCTTCAGCGACACCGTCCATCTGTTTTGTACGGATGCTTTTGTAAAGCTCCACAGCCTTTTCTACGGATGGAGCCTCTTGAGCTACTGAAATCTGCTCCACAACGTCCTGAGGGGCAGAAGCCACAGTCATCGCTCCTCCTCCTGCGAGGAGAAGTAAAGAGAGAAATGTTGTCTTGTGTATGGTCATAGTTATTTAAACTGTGAAATGCGTATCCGGCAGTATATGTCAACAGTCAATTGCCGAGACATAAAGCCGGCAACTTCAAATACAGGTGGCCATAAAACAGTTATGGCCACCCGGAATTCAGAAGTGTGAGCTTAGAATACGTCAACGAATACGAAAGATGCCTTGATGCGGCGGAACTCGCTGCCCTTCCCTTCGGCCACGTCAACCTTGAAGGTATAGTCAGTGTCCATCTTACCGAGGTTGGCCACATTCTCCTCAAGGAAGTTTTTCACGCCCTCTGCGCGGAGGAACGCGAGCTGGCGGTTCTCCTTGATGCCGTCGGCTTTGGTTACGGTGATAGCGGTAAGGTCACCGTTCTCATAGATAGGCTCATCCACAAAGTCGCCATATACACCGGTGTAGGGGATTGTACGGATGATGGGAGAGCCGTCGGCGGTGCCGGAGATTGTAACTTTGAGTTTCTTACCCTCCTTGAGATATTGAGCGAAGTCGCCTTCGAAAGCCTCCTGCACAATCTTGAGCATAGAGCTTGCGGCACCGGATTCCTGCACGGTGTATTTGCCCGGGGGGAAGTCCTCTTCGGCAGAGAAGTCGGGATCTACCTGATAAGTGAAGTTCACCTCATAGTTCATGATCTTATCACCGTTTGCATTATAGTCGGGCACCACCTTGGAGTCGACAGTAATGTTAGTGTGATTGGAGATCACATCCTGCTGGCGGGCCTCTTCGAGCACCTTCTCGCGGAGTTCCTGAAGACGTAGCTCCTCCATCTGTTGTTGCTGGAGAATCTCAAGGCTTACCACGTTGTCGCTGTTGCCCATGAAGCTCATGGCGGCACGGTCGTGGTTGTTATACTCATAAGTCTTGCCGTCGGCCTTGTTGAATACCTTGGCATAAACGATCTCGAATGTATCGTCAGGGAGAAGGCCATACTGCACGTCGGATAGGAGAAGGTCACCGGCGTCATGGAAAGATGTCACGTCGCTCTCAGGCACGGGGAGGTAGATTGTAGGCATCTCCGAGAATGAGAGGGCGAGCACCTGATTGGCACGGTCGTAATTTCCGAGAGACATTGTCTGGCCTGCAAGGAGGTCGCCGGCAAGACGTGTAGAGATAGAATCCTCGAAGAGTCGGCGCTGTTTGGCGCGGGTTTCATCGTTGACACGGAGTTTGTATTCCTCCATCGACTCGCCCGGCATCATCTTTTGCCATTCGGCCATCATCTGCTCAACCTCATCGTTCACGAGCTTTGCGAAGTGAGGCTCGAGATTTGTCATACGTTTTGCACCGATAGCCCCGGACGTGGTATAAGATAGAATGGGATAATTCTCAGAGTCTGAGATAAAAGCAATATCCTTTACCATTGCAGTCTCCACGGGGATAGTGTTTCTGTCGGAGGGGCGCACGAGATTCACCATTTCGATAGTGTTGGGAGATGTGGCTATGGCAATATATTTTCCATCTCCGGTGAATGAGCAGGCAAGACCTTCACCGAGATCCTCGATGTCATTCTTGATGTTGAATGAGCGGGTGTCGTAGAGAGTGAGGGCACCGTCGGATGTGAGGACAGCCAGTTCAGACGAACCGGGATTGAAAGCCACATCATTCACATCCACTCCATATGTCCAGTTGCGACGTTCCTTCTTCTCCTCGAAGTTGTAGACGGCCACACGATCTCCGGCCACAGCCGCGAGATAATAGCCATTGTCGCTCATAAGAATCTGAGTGGGGGTGAAGGGGAGCTCCATCTGGTCGATAAACACCATTTTGCGCGGGTCGAAGATGTATAGTCCGGAGTCGGTAGCCACCAACACCTTACGTCCGTCGGCAGTATAGGCGATTGCCGACGGCTGACCATATTTCTTGGTGTCGAACTCGGCAATTTTTTTATCGGCTTCCTGGGTAGAGTAGAAGAGAGCGGTTTTCTTCCCCTTTTTGTCGGTCTCGATCACGCCGAAGCTGATGCCTGTGGGGTTTATCTGCAAGCCGTTGAGAAGCTTCTTTGTGGAGTAAAGCACATCGCCTCGCATAGTAGCAGCCACGTTTTCAGAGAGCGGGTATACTACGGTGTTGTATGTGGAGAGTTCGATAGGTGTATGTTGCTGGCGGAAGCGGTAGTCGGTCTTCGGTCGTTCTGTCTGAGTCTGATCAGGCTGCTGAGCGAGAATGGGGTTCACGGCCACGCAAGCGGGCACCATAAGGAGAGAGAACGCAAGTACTCGTAAATTCATTTTTGTCGGGTTAGAGTAAGATAAAGGGTAAAGGGGAGGCCCAAGAAAGAAGGTCTCCCCGATAGGGTATTAATCGCAAAGAAAGATTATTCTGCTACAGGGTCGCCTACATAAGAGCGAATCTGCTCGCCATACTGAGCAGCGAGCTTGCTGTCTTTGAGAGCTCCCTCGAGAGCCTGCTCACGGGCAATACGTGCTTTAGGCTCGTTGACGATGAAGAACGACTGGATCTCATAAGTTCCATCGCCATTGTCTTTTATGATAGAATAGCTGGGTTCGAGCACATTTTTCACTTTCTGCTCGATCAGACGCTCGTAAGCGGCATAGAATTTTTCAAATTCGGCCTCGTTGTCAGAGCCTGAGCCATCGCCGAAGCTGTCGCTCACTACACGGCCCTTAACGGTGCTGCCTGCTTTCTGAGCATATTTGAGGGTGGCGTTGTTGAGAGCCATCTGCTCACCGAGATTCTTTGATTTCGTGCGGGTTGATATTCCGTCAAACACAGCGGCGTTATCTCCATATTCATTGAGCTTGGCATAGTGTTTCACAAGCGCAACCTCCATAGTGCGGCTGCCCATGATTTCGAAGCCTTTCTTCTTATACTCTTTCATTTTCTCTTTAAGCTCCTTTTTCTGAGCTTATTCCTCCATTTTGCTATAGTTCTGAGCAAAAGAGGGGAGGATAAAACAGAGCGCCAGGATGAAGGTGAAAATCTTTTTCATAGCTGATGGTGTTTTTGAAGTTCGTTTGAGATTTGGATATATTTGTTAATTTGTTTATTAAAGTCTTTAATAA
>CAMWZE010000284.1 GCA_947178685.1 uncultured Porphyromonadaceae bacterium | reverse complement strand
GTGTGCCGTCGGTGAGGGTGAAATTGAATTTCAGACGGTCGGAGGCCGAACGGGTCTCTGGGTTCTCTATTGTCCTTGCCACACGGTTCACCTGACGACCATCCTTGTTGAATACAATCGAAGCCTTGTCTACAGGACGCTGTACGAAGAACGACTCTCCCGGGCAGAGGATATAGGAATCGTCAACGGGGCTTACCGCTGTATAGGTCTTGTTGTTCATGTTCCAGACAGTGAGTGGAGCGGTGAAGTCCATGAAACGGGTGTCGTAGTAGCTTCCGTAGGGGTTGCCAATAAGGTTCCAGCTGCTGTTATGGGTGAATTCCGACACATTCTCGGCAAGCTCAACACGGGCATCGCCGGAAAGGAATATGTTGTTCTTGTTACCGTTATTGACAGCGGTGAACTTCAGTCCGCTCCATGCCTGAGAGCTATTGCCGATATAACGGCTGGTCTGGATGATGTAGCCCTCTCCTGCCTTGAGTGTCTCGTCATCCCCTACACGAACCCATGTCTCGGCAGTTGCACCGGCGGCACGCTTAACACCGTCATATCTGCGGATTGCCCAGCTGGTAGAGCCGTCGCATAGTGCTTCAATATCCGACATTTTCACATCGAATGGGAAAGTGATAAAAGTCCATATATTATCACGTGTATATAATGCTATCTCTACGTTATCAGCACGCATATGGGAGTTAGTAACAAGGGAATTGTAGAATGGTTGAGGAACACCATTGTAGATACGGTCGCCTTGCCCATATTGAGTATTCGGATCCCACTCCATATGAAGATTCTTAACAGAGAGCGTACCTTCCCCGTTCACGGTCAAGCTTCCATGATAATAATATGACGAGTGATAAAGTGTGGAGGAGAGCATTGTTACATCAGGCTTATAGTCTGCCGGTATGTTTTCGGGGAGCGTAAGACGCACCTGTTGCAATACCTTAATTGAGGCCGGGAGGTATTCGATAGGCTTTATGGTCTGGAATTTATCCCAGCCGGTAGTCTGCTTGTAGAGATTCAGCGACAGTTCCGGCACATAGAGTTCCCGACCCTCCATACTCAGGCCGTAAGGTATCTGGTCGGTCATATAGGGAGGTTCGATGGAGAGACATGTTACCTTCATCAGGTTGTCGCAGTAATCGAACGGAGATGCGTTAGCGAAGACAAGTGTGCTTGGTAGCGTGATCTCGGTTAGACCATCGCAGTCATAGAAGGCGTTGTCTGCAATCTGGTTGAGCCCTTCGTTGAATTCCACAGCCGTCAATGATCTATTGTATGCAAATGCGTTGTTACCGATATAATATAGACTGGTGGGGAATTTAAGATTTTCAAGCTTCGTGCAATTAGAGAAGGCCTCATTCTCGATACGGTTAAGACCCTCGGTAAATTCTACTGAAGAGAGCTTGGTAGCCTGATAGAAAGCTCCTGTGGGGATAACTGCAAGTGACGATGGGATTTTAACGCTCTCAAGGGAGGGACAAGTATAGAAACAGTAATTCCCCAATGAAGTAAATCCCTCGGGCAAATCGATTGCATTGAGTGAACGACAATCGCAAAAGGCATATTCACCGATGGATTTGAGGTCTGCCGGCATACCGATCTCCTTCAGAGAAGAGCACCCATACATTGCCCTTTCACCGATTGACGTCGTCTTCGACGGGAGAAGTATCTTCTCCAGACCGGTGCGCTGATAGAAGAAGTTTTTAGGCAAAGCCGTCATGTTAAGGTCAGTCATATCAATCTCACGCAGAGTTGTAAGGCGGCTTTGAAGCGTATTGATATCTTCTGAGTCAAGAGTGCCGGAAATTTTTAGGCTCTGCACATCCACGAAATTCTCCACCCTCTTAAGGATTGAATCACCCATTGAGCCGGGAACATTCACGGTAATATCTATATATGTGTAACCAAGCTGGCGCACAAGCGTATTGAGTTCGGCAACGACAGTATTGATCTCGGCAGATGAATATGAGGAGTCTTCGTAAGCCTTACTTACGTCATTGTAGCGGGTGCGGGCCTTACCTACAGTAAGAGGGGAAGCAGTCAAGGCTACCTTATCTAAAGTGGTCTTCAATTCGGAAAGAGTACCGAAAAGACACGAATATTCAGCCAGACTTCTCCTCACGGGTCCTTCCATCCTGAGCAGTTCAGCCAAAATACTTGATTTTGATGCTAAATCGGTGCTCACCTTGATGCTTTCGATGGAGGCCATCAATTCCTTATAAAGGCCACGATCGAAATGCAACTTCTTAATCTCCTCGACACGGGAAAGAGCGTTGTTGACAATTGCCTCTACATCTTTCTCCGAATAATATTGTAGGTCAAGATTATCCCATACGCTCCAACACTCGTCTGTAGGGGAGTCAACTCCACCCTTGATACCGAAGGTAAGCTGGTTGCCGTCGACAGCCGGGTCATAATACACCCATACGTCGCAGGCATAGGCGTCTCGATTCATGGCATCCGCTGCTTTTCCGGGCTCGTAGGGAACATACTGTCCGCTTTCTATCTCCCAGACATAGTCACCTCCTGAGAGGCGCTCGGAAAAGGCGGAGGGTATCGGTGTCTCCGCCGTCCCTACAAAGAGATTGAAAGGCATGGGGTCATTACGATGCTCATATGCGGTGTTTTTGTCGTAATAATAGAGCATGCCGCATGCATTGGCAGAAAAACGGTAGATACCTGCCGGCATTCCTTCAAGAGTCTGCTGACAAAGTGGGTTTCTGCCCCATTTGTAGCCGAAGTTGTTTCCATTGTAGGAACTGGTATTATAACTGCCGCTCCACTCTCCATACTGCTCCATGGAACCATTGGCGAGGTTAGAGCCATATAGTCCGAAATCTGCATAGGCATCTGCACCCCCATGGTCGCAGACAGCCACAGCTATGACATTGTCACCTTTCTTCAGCGGAGCACGGTTTTCATCACTCAACACATTCGCCATGTATGAAGAGTTTTGACCCACTACATAACTGTTCTCATAGATTTTGGTGCCATTGAGATAGACAACCAAGTCGTCGTCATGCACAGTGTAGAGGATCACCTCCTTGAGGGATTCCGGATTCTCTATTGTGAAGTGGCGGCGGAAGTAAGCCGCACCAAACTCCTTTTCCCAAGTAGTGTTGTAGTATGACAGGCTTCCGCTCTCGGTGCTGACCGGACCGTAGTTTTTCTTCCATGTGGAATCATCGAAGTCTGTTGCAAACCAGTTTTCCCCGGGGGCAAGTTTGAATGCCTCGGTGTCGTTGTAGAAATTCTCACCGATAAAGAGATACTTAGCCTCCCATGGGGCCTGGGAGTAGAGGCCCATCGGTAACAATACGTTGCGGGCTTCGGCTGGAGTCGCGGCGGCAAGCGTCGTGACTGCGGCAAGCATACTGAAGTAGCTTTTTCTCATTTTCATATCATTAGGTTAATTTTAAATTAAAAAAACGGAAAGAGGTAATGCAGGGTAAACGGTGCATTACGGCTACGGCATAATTAATAATGTACAATGCGCTATGATGTCAATGGCAATCTTTAACACCGGCAGAGTCCAAATATTGAAAATGGCTGATTTCTCGTTGGCGACGAGAAGATTTGCAAAAGTAATGATTTTTTTTAGCTCTACAAATAAATTAATTGATTATTATCAATTTATCTCCATATATCACAACCGGAGGGCGATGCCCGTTGCATCAC
>CAMWZE010000283.1 GCA_947178685.1 uncultured Porphyromonadaceae bacterium | reverse complement strand
AAAATTATGAAGGCTCAGGGTTCATGGCTCCACCTCTCGGCCCCACTTTCGGAAAGGCGACTTTGATTTTAACATCATTTAAGAATTAAAGTACGTCGAGGGTTGAATATGGCTGATTTAAGCCTATTCTTGACCTATCTTCCGAGGTTTGCCGTGAGTTGCAGGATGTGAATTGACTCACGATTGGCTGATAAACGCATATCCGCTCTTTCATGCTTTCATACTGTTCTTCTCGGTTTGCAAATCCGGGAAAAAATGATTATATTTAAGTAACCATTAAACCCACAACAGTTATGAAGGATTCATTCTTTACTCTGACTTTCTTTCCGAGGAAGCCAAAAGCAGCTGGCGACGGGGAGTATCCCCTCTACGTGAGAATCACTACCGAAGGTCAGAAGACCGAGTTTACAATCGGCAGGAAGGTTCAGCCCTCCAACTGGGACCAGCGCGCCCAGAAAAGCACAGGACGCTCCCGAAGGGACATCGAGCTTAACAAGTATCTTGAGATGGTACGCTCCCGTTTCTATGAGATCCATAATCGCCTCCTCAACGAGGGCAAGTACATCAATCCGCAGATAATGAAGAACCACTATTTCGGTATGGTGGAGAAACCGAAGATGCTGTGCGATGTGTTCCGTGAGACAAATGTCAAACGCCGTGAAGAGTATGAGCGCGGCGACATAGGATATGCCACTTTCAGCCGCTGGGAGCGTTGCGTAACCTATCTGGAGGAGTTCATGACCCTGACACGCGGTGAGAAGGATATTCCGGTAAAGGATGTCACGCGAGGCTTTGTTCAGGATTTCGAGCATTTCCTGCGTATGAGCAAGGAGTGCGCCAACAACACCACCGTCCGCTACCTGTGCTATCTTAAAAATGTCCTCCAGTATGCGATTGCCAACAAGTGGATGACTGAGGATCCATTCTCCGGAAAGCGTTTCCGTCGTACTAAGGCTGAACGGACTTTCCTTACCGAACCGGAACTGAAAAGTATGATGGCTCTTGACCTGAAGGCTTTTCCTCGTATCGAGAGTGTGCGCGACACATTTGTGTTCTGCTGCTTCACTGGGCTTGCGTTCATTGATGTTCAGACACTGCGCCGCACTGATATTTCAACGGACTCCGACGGCAGGATGTGGATACGCAAGACGCGAGAGAAAACCGATGAATTGAGTATAATTCCCTTGCTTGACGTGCCTAAGTCCATAATGGATAAATATGAGAACCACCCTACTGTGCTGGCTAAAGGCGTAGTCCTCCCCGTCATGTCAAATCAGAAGGTCAATGCCTATCTGAAGGAACTTGCTGATCTGGCAAAAATCTCCAAGCACCTGACGTCGCATATCGCCCGGCATACCTTCGCAACGATGTCGCTCAACAATCACGTTCCCCTTGAGACAATTTCAAAAATGCTCGGACACTCTGACATTAAGACCACTCAGATTTACGCTAAAATGATGGATAAGACCATATCTGAGGATATGGAGGTAATGCGTGCCAAGTTCAACGGTGTACGCCTCGGTTAAGAAACTCATGCTATCAGAAAGGCGGCAACAGAGTCAATCGCTCTGCTGCCGCCTTTATCATTCAGGGTCAGTCCTCAAATTTGGGACGGTATGTTTCCGACAGGAAGCCTTCGATGTCACTTTCGTCGTAAAGGATTTTGCCGTCAAGACGGTAGAAAGGCAGCCTCCCTTTGTCGCGGTAGTCCTGAAGTGTTCTTCGGGATATGTTCAGGTTTTCTGAAAGCTGGGCATCTGTTACGAAACGTCTGTTCATGAGCATCGGTTTATATTCCTTTATCAGTTGCTCTGACATTTCGATTGTAAGTCTGCATTGAGAAAAAAACAGTTTCACCGCCTCGTCTTTCCCGGTATATATCCTGTCACTCATTGCCGACACCCCCTTTCATCACGATTGCATAGACATCATCAGCCTTGTACTTGCATTTCTTGCCGTATCTGACAAAGCCTATTCTTCCTCCCGACTGTAGGTTACGCACTTTTCTCTCCGAGACATTCAGGATATTGCAGGTTTCCTCCAGCGTGAGCCAGTCACCGCTGTTCTTGTTGCGTATCTTCTCAAAGAGATGGAATATCATTTTGTGAAGGTAGGTCATGCGCTCAAACATAGCGTCAAGCACCTCCTTGTCGATCGCTACGATTTCGATAATATAATGGATTTAGTGGGTACATGAATATGGATTTGAAAAAGGCAGCGGGTATCCCTCCCGCTGCCTCACCACTAAATCCACAATCAAAATAAAATTATGACTGCGATTCAGTGGCAAAGTTACAAAAATCTATCGGATTTTCAGCTATGTTCAGCCGAATATTTATTGACAGATTTGTATTTGGGAGCGTTTTAGAGTCCTGTCTGTGGGTCGATTAGCTCAACCATGCTGAGAAGCGAGTTGCTGAAGCCTTCTATTGTGGCGCGTCCGGTCGTGGCACCTGTGTATATGCAGTTGGCTTCCGTCTGCCAAGTGAGCAGGGTCTCGCCATACTCTCCCCCGGCGAAGGGTTCACTGGCATATCCTCCGAACTCGGTCAGAGACAGCTTGCCGTTTTCAAGGCAGACAAGACCGTCGCGGATGAGTGAGCCGATTACACTGCCCCAGTCGTTTATCTCCCTTGAATAAGGGATGTCGGCTCCGAAGGTCTTATCGACACATTCCGCCTTTGAGTAAAGAGCGCACAGTACATCGGATAGTGAGTTGGATTTGGCGGCGGGAACGTCGCACGGATATACGCCTGCATCGTCAATCTTGACGGTGGTGTCGAATACACCGGCTTCAGTTACCTCGTAGGCTTCCCCGGTCAGTTCCCACTGGCGTGAGAAATCCGTATCACCTATCTTGAATTCGATGGTAGCGAACTTTCGTGTAGGCTGTTGCTCCATCACCGCCTTCATGCGGTTGAAGATGAGCCAGTAGAGGCGGTATTCATCGTCAGTCATCCCCTTCTCGACAGTGCGGAGAGTGATGATGGCGTGGTTGTTGAGGGTCGCTCCGTTCTCTCCCCACTGATAGCCGTCGGTGTCACCGAAAACGGTTTCAAGATGTCCGCGCAGTTTTTCGGGAAGATGTGAGCATGATGTAAGGGGCGACGAGATAAGACCTTTCGTGTAGAGGCTGTAGGCGACTCTCGTGGTCTGGTCAGGCATAAAGCCGAGGTTGTTGTATGCGTCCATCTGGAGAGTGAGCAGCGTATGGAAACGGATATTGTAACCTGTGGTCTCTGCGACTGTCAGTTTACCGTTCACCGATGTTCCGGGAGGAATGTCGGTGAGGATTGCTTCCGCTTCCTGTTCATCTTCCCATACTGATAGCGACTCGTAGCAGTCAAGGTTGTTCACGTTGAGCTGGACTGAGTAGCCACTGCTCGGCTTGTTACTTTCATCGGCAGGATTGGTGATCTCCGCCAGATATTCGAGTGCCATCACCTGATGACGCGAGAGATTGAAGCCTGCGTTCCAGCCGTCAGAAAGCGCACGGCGGATATTGTATGAGAAAAGCAAGTCCATTCCTTTGGTTACGAGTCCTGTCTGGGCGAGGCGGTGAAGCTGCCGTCCCGACTCGCGGTAGTAGAACGCTCCACGGATTGCCCCGTAGCTGAGACGGGTAAGCCACATGCGGCTCCGGGGACAGCCTACACGGAAATGTCGGCAGATGTTGAAGAAG
>CAMWZE010000282.1 GCA_947178685.1 uncultured Porphyromonadaceae bacterium | reverse complement strand
TGGATGCACACTGTGTGCATCCCTATTAATTTGTTTGAATATACCGGGTCATCCATATCGCAATTTTGGATGCGTTAGGTGCAATAACGTGGCGGTGCGATCAGCTAAGTTGGGAGAGGAGGGTGGCCATCTTGGCGGCGATGCGGTCGTTGGCCGGGTTGCCGAGGCTGCCGAGATGAGTGTGGTGTACCTCACGGGTTGGTTTGTAGGTGCCATCCTGTACGGCCATGCCTACCTGACGGTATGCGTCGCGGAACGGCACGCCCTGAAGCACGAGACGGTTGACATCCTCTACCGTGAATATGTAATCGTAACGCGGATCATCAAGTATGCCATCCTTCACCGTGATATGCTCAAGCATAAAGTCGGCCATGTCGAGACATTCAATCAGCTCGGTGGTGGCGGGGAACACGATATCCTTCATCAGCTGAAGATCGCGGTTGTAGCCCAAGGGGAGATTGGCGGTGAGGATGGTGAGTTCATTGGGAAGCGACTGCAGACGGTTGCATTTGCCACGCATGATCTCGAATACATCGGGATTTTTCTTATGGGGCATGATGCTTGAACCGGTGGTGAGCTCGTCAGGGAACTTCACGAAACCGAAGTTGCTGCACATCCACATACATACATCCATTGCGAGATGGCCGAGTGTCGAGGCTACGGCTGCCACAGCCGATGCCACCGCACGCTCAGTTTTGCCACGGCTCATCTGGGCCGCAACAACATTGTAGTGGGGATTGGCAAAGCCCAGCAGCTCTGTTGTCATCTCACGGTCCAGAGGGAAGGAAGAGCCGTAACCGGCTGCCGATCCGAGCGGATTCTGATTGGCGATGTTGTATGCCGCAATTATCATCTGCATATCATCGGTGAGTGCCTCCGCATAAGCGCCAAACCATAGCCCGAAAGAGGAGGGCATAGCCACCTGCAGGTGGGTGTAGCCGGGCATCAGTTTATCCTTATGCTCTTCGGAGAGCGACTGAAGACGGGTGAACAGACGGTTTACGGCGTCGGCTATGCGCTTAAGCTCATCGCGGAAGAAGAGTTTGAGATCTACAAGCACCTGATCGTTGCGTGAACGGCCGGAGTGGATCTTCTTACCCACATCGCCAAGCTTGGCAGTGAGAAGAAATTCCACCTGAGAGTGTACATCTTCTACGCCATCCTCAATTGTGAATTCTCCGCGTTCAATACGGTCTGCAATCTCCTGGAGAGCAGGGAGAAGAACGTCGAGCTCCTCTTGCGTGAGGAGTCCGATTTTACAGAGCATCTTTATGTGGGCCATGGAGCCCTGTACATCGTAGCGGGCGAGACGCAAATCGAGTTCGCGGTCACGTCCTACGGTGAATTTTTCTATCAGTTGATCGGGCTGGAAGCCCTTGTTCCATAGTTGCTTCATTATACTATTGGGGAGATGAGGTGAGGGTTTAGAGTTTTGGGATTGAGCCGGATATAAATCCGGATAAATACTATAAACCGGAAATTAGAGAGGGGTAGAGGTGGAGGGCTTCGTTGAGCTCGGAGAGGAGGATGTATTCATCTGCGGTGTGAGAGCGCGAAGATTCTCCGGGTCCGATCTTAAGCGACGGTATGCCGTGCATGAGAGCCATATCTGATGTGGTGGGTGAGATGAACGGCGTGCGACCCAACGCCACCGCACTTTTTACCAACGGATGGTCGTTGCCGATCACCGAGGCGTGCACACGGGTGGAACGCGGTGTGATTGTGCTCCATTTCACGGTGTCTTGCAGAAGCTTGACGGTTTCCTCGTTGGTGTAGGCATCAGTGGTGCGTACATCTACTACAAACGTGCATTTGTCGGGCACGACATTATGCTGGGTCCCGGCGTTTATCATCGTTACGCTCACCTTTATCGGGCCTAAAACCTCACACGTTTTCTCCGGAGAGAATGAGCGGAGACGGTCGATATCTTCTATAGCGCGGTAGATGGCATTTATCCCTTCGTTACGGGCTGCATGGCCTGATTTCCCAATTGTAACACCGTCAAACACGAGCAGTCCACGCTCAGCCACGGCCGGTTGCATACCGGTGGGTTCTCCTACAATCACCATGTCGGGGGTGAGACCTCTTTCTGCGAGATGCGGTAGAAAGGCCCTCATTCCATGCTCCCCCATTACCTCCTCTGCGGCTGTTATTGCCAGGATAAGGTTAAATGGGAGTCCGGCACACACTTCCGGATTCTCAACGATGTCGAGGAAGGTGGATGCAAGCGCCACTCCTGATGCACCGGCATCGTTGCTGCCGAGTCCGTAGAGACGGTCACCCTCGATGCCCGGTAGAGTAGGATCGGTAACGATATCGGGGGAGTAAGGATCGCGGGTATAGGAGGCGGCGGGGCGTACGGTGTCGTGATGGGAATTGAGCATAAGGGTAGGACGCTCCGGATTGAATCCGGGTGCCACCGCAAACACGTTGTTGTGCAGACGCTCGACATAATCAATTCCTTGGTTGCGGAGCCATTCCTCCCATATATCGGCTGTAGCCGCTTCCTCGCGTGATGGTGAGGGGGTGGAGATAAGACGCCTAAGCAGGTTTACCGCCTCATCAAACCGGGGATGTTTATCCCTATTGGCTATAACATTAACCATCGGATTAAGCGGTGCGTATTATTGTGCCACCCTCGCCGTTGAGAGCCTCGGCTTTGCATATGCGTACTTCCGCAACCCCCTCGGCTGCAGACACGAGTGCATTCTGAATCTTCGGAATCATGCCGGCGGCTACAATCCCATCAGCCTTAAGTTGCTCAAACGAGTCAGCTGTGACGAGAGGAATTACAGATGCCTCATCGTTGACATCGGTCATCACTCCCGGTTTCTCGAAACAGAAGGTGAGTCGGGTAGGAGCTACGCGTGAGGCTCCACGGGCTACGGCACTCGCCACGGAGTCGGCATTACAGTTGAGGAGTGTCCCCTCGCCGTCATGGCATATGGCACAGAACACCGGCACTTTCCCTGCCTCAAGAAGGGAGGCGATGAATGGTGCGTTTACCTTAGCCGGGTCGATATCTCCTACAAATCCATAGTCTATCGGTTTGGCGGGGCGACGTGAGGCCGGGATTACGTTTCCATCAGCTCCGGTGAGACCCACGGCATCGCAACCGAGGCTCTGGAGCATGGCTACGATACGCTTGTTGATGAGTCCTGCATAGACCATTGTCACGATGTCGAGTGTCTGACGGTCGGTGACGCGGCGCCCGTCAATCATATTGGCTTTTATACCCATACTCTCGCTCATGCGTGTGGCCTCTTTGCCGCCACCATGCACGAGGATCTTCTCCCCGGGCATGGCGGCGAAGTCGGTGAGGAAAGCCTTAAGCGCTTCAGGATTGTCGATTATGTTACCGCCTATCTTTACTACGTTGATCATATATTCTTGATTAGGGTGAATGATTTCCGGATAATTCCCGAAAATCATTTCAGGGATTCGAGCAGGCGTTTTATTACGGTTTGAGCGGATATCTCACGGTTGGCAGCCTCGGGGATCACGATGCTGCGGTCGCTCTCGATCACGTCGTCGGTGACAATCATGTTGCGGCGCACCGGCAGACAGTGCATGAAGTAGGCGTTGTTGGTGAGAGCCATCTTCTCGGCATCCACTGTCCAGTCGCGGTCGGTGGAGAGCACTTTCCCGTAATTGGGATCTGCGTAAGCACTCCAGTTTTTGGCA
>CAMWZE010000281.1 GCA_947178685.1 uncultured Porphyromonadaceae bacterium | reverse complement strand
GCGCACGCCCTCCTTAAATGAGGGATACTCCGGATATTCTTCCGATAGAAGTATACGGTTGTTTTTCATTGGTCAGGTCAATTTAAATTTTTATAATATACGGGCGAATTTAAGCATTTTTCCAATAATATCCAAATCTAAGTCCAAAATATGTAGATTTATTATCAAAAAGTTTGTAACGCTCTCATTTTATTACAATAATTTCAATCTATTCAGACTTACCGGTAAAGAAGCTGTGAACAATGTCATTTTTTATCCGCAGCCACTTATTAATAAAAAAAGGAAGCCCGGAATTGTGTCCCGGGCTTCTCTTGATGTTCTAACTTAACTGATGCTGATGGAAAATCATTTCTTTGCATCTATATCGCGAAGTATCGTCTCTACTGCCGTCTCAAGCTGGCGGTCAATACCTTTAGCCAGCTCCTCCGGTGTATTGGCCACCTTGATATCGGGCTCGAGTTGTGTATTCTCAAGTACCGTTCCATCGTTTGTGCGGAAGGCCACAACAGGAACACCGAACACCATTGTGGGATCTTGCATCCTGATCCAGTTTACACTCGACATTGTGCCGGGAACCGGCATACCCACTAACTTACCAAGATTCTTATGTTTGTATACCCACGGCGTGCCATGAGCGTTGCTATAATTGGCCTCGCAGATAATCATAATGCTTGGTTTGTTCCACCTTCTGGAAGGCATCTCTGATGATTTACGTCCGTGCAGTTCCTGGGTCAGATATTTTTCTCCACTGAAAAGCACCTCAATATCTTCATGAAGGCGTCCTCCACCATTCCATCGGGTGTCGATCACGATACCCTCCTTATCAATATACTCTCCTAATAGCTTCGAATAGATCTTTCTGAAGCTCTCATCATCCATTGAGCGGATATGTACATAGCCTAAGCGACCACCTGACAGTTCATCCACCTTCTGCTCGTTGTGTTTCACCCAACGATTATAAAGCAGATTGCCGGTTGCGCCGGAGGTGATCGGAAGAATAACTTCCTCCCATTCGTTACCGGTCTTCGGATTCTTGAATGATACGAGTGTCTTCTTCCGGCTTTGGTCATTGAGAAGTATCGACCAGTCGCTATCCGATGTCACAGGCTCGCCGTTAATGGCCGTAACTATGTCACCCTTAGTCACCTTGGATGTGGCTCGGTCAAAGGGACCGCCCTCCAATACCTCATCAACAATAAGACCCGGCTTATCCGAATTCATGTCGAAAAGAAGACCGAGGGATGCAGTGAACTCTTGAGCACCACTGTCGGAGTAGCGTCCTCCTGAATGAGACACATTGAGCTCACCCAGAAGTTCTCCCAGCATATCAGCGAAATCGTAATTATTATTGATATGGGGAAGGAACTTGCGATAGTTCTCAGTATAGCTCTCCCAATCCACAGGCATCTGGGGAAGATAGAACCTCTCCTTAGCCTCGCGCTTCATGTAGTCGAACATAGCCTCCCGCTCCTTGGCTCGGTCAATCTTTACCTTGCCGGTCATCGAGATATTCTTAATGTCATTCGATTTCGGATTGAAACGTTTGGCCTGTCGCCCAAGTATATAAAGATTGCCATCCTTATCGGTTTCTATGCCGCTGCCTCTTACGCCGAGTTTCTTGGCAATCGACACATCGCCCTTGCGCAGATTTGCTTTCCACAAATCATAATCTCCTTCAAATGCAGAGAGATAGTAGAGAGTCTCACCATCTTTGGAGAGAGCAAAATCTGAAATCTGTGAGGAATTGGGGGTCAGTCGCACCGTGCGCTCCTCAATGCCGGGTTCAAGAGCAATCATCTTTGAAGCTTCCTCTTTAGATGCGGTATCCTCGTTCTTTCCTGATTTACCGCCTTTCTTCTTGGAATCCTTTCCGGCATCACCCTCTTTCTTCTTTACATCTTTCTTCTGCTGGTCTTCAACCTCTTTCTGAAGAGCATAATCCTCCTCTGAAAGACGGAATTTATCATATGCTTCCTTGTTGAGGAAAGCCATCATGACATCATACTGTGTGCCCCAAGATGCATGGTTTCTCATACCGTAACGTTCAGAAAGCCATAGCACGGCATTGCCATCCGGGCTCCAGCGGGGTGTCTCGTCAAAATAACCGCTTCTGGTCACAGGGGTCATCTCTCCGGTGGTGGCATCTACGATAGCTATATCTCCATACGGTTCATGACTCGGGTTCATGATGGTCATCACAAGGCGCTTGCTGTCCGGGCTCCAAGAATATTCCGCACTTCCATTACGGTAGTTATTAAACGGTTCTTCTGTGAGTGTGGTCACCTTTTTAGTAGCAAGATCCATCACCATAAGTCGGTTGCGGTCATAGAGGAAGGCCATCTTCTTACCGTCGGGAGAGATTACCGGATGGCTGCGATCAACACCGTCATTGGGGAACAAAGCCACCTCGTCAATAAGAGTTGCATTTGAGAAATTCGGATCCTCCTTACGCGCTATCGATGCTTTGTAGATATTATAATGCCCCTCTCTGAGTGATGTATAATAGAGAGTGCGTCCGTCAGCTCCCCATGTCAGTTCACTCTCCGCTGCAGGTGTATGAGTGATCTGTTTAGTTGAAGGATATTCCGACGATGTCACAAACACCTCTCCCCTTACGGTAAATGCAAGTTGCTTGCCATCATTGGAAATAGTCGATTCCGACGCGCCGGAAATCGGAATGGTGGTCAGTTCCTCATCTACCACTTCCCTTACATCAATCGGTGTCTTTACCGGTTTACCATCTTTTCCCATGGTATATATCTCTCCGTCATAACTGAACGCGAGAGTGCCGTTGTCGGCGATACTGAGGAAACGCACCGGATTACCGGAGAAATCGGTCAATTTCTTGATTGACGCACCCGGTGTCATCGACTCGGCCGAATATACATTGAATGAATCACCGTTTCTCTCTGAAAGAAAATACCATGCCCCTGACGAGGCGTTGGCTGCCGGCCATCGATCTTCTCCTGCATGGTTGGTAAGATTCTTAAAGCTACCGTCTGCGGGATTATAGATCCAGATGTCACGTGTCACGGAAGAGGTGTGATGCTTGCGCCACTTGTCTTCCATACCCCTTATCTCCTCATATAGAATCTTCCCGTCGGGAAGAACAGATATGTTAACCGCCGGAATCGAAAGAAGCTGCGTAGTACGACCTCCCTTTACAGGCACCGTATAAAGCTCACTCAAGCGTCCGAACGGCGGATTTACTCCATCGGCCGGATCTTGTATTGTAGCCGAGAAGATCACTTTCTCTCCGTCGGGAGTGAATCCCTCAGGAGTCTGTTTGGCTGAATTGAACGTCAACCTCTGTGGGTTTGAACCATCTGCCCCGGCTATATATATGTCTCTTCCTCCATGCTTGTCTGAGGCATAGGCGATACGGTCTCCCTTCGGCGACCACACCGGATTGCTTTCATATGACTCACCTGTGGTGATCTGTTTCGCCGAGCCTCCCTGAGTGCTCACAGTGTAGATATCCCCCTTATAGGAGAAGGCTATCTGCTTGCCGTCGGGAGATATTCGCACATCTCGTGTCCACATCGGAGCTACAGCCCCGGCACCGAGCGAACTTAATCCTATGACGGCTGAAAGAATTATATTTCTCATTTCTTGTTGTTTTTAGTCTTATTCATCAAGTGTCTTACGGCACCCTCAAGTTGTGAGTCGATACCCTTCTCTATATCAGCA
>CAMWZE010000280.1 GCA_947178685.1 uncultured Porphyromonadaceae bacterium | reverse complement strand
CGGTAACTTTGCAGTTGAATTTTAGAGATATTTATATACTATGGATATATCAATAGGTACAAAAATCAACCGACTGCTATCTGACGGAATATACGGAGGACTTTTTTTCTCCGAATGGCTTGACAAGAAGGGCTATTCGCCACAACTTATAAAGAGGTACAGGGAATCCGGATGGCTTGAATCCCTTAGCAACGGTGTCATGTTCCGTAAATCCGACAAACTGTCAGCATTAGCAGCAATACATTCATTTAACAGGCAGACCGAAAAGAAGGGGCGTATAGCAGCTCATTCAGCTCTTGAACTTTATGGATTCAGTCACTATGTGCCTATGGGTAAACCTAAGCTTATGGTGTCGTTTGATCCCTACAGGCCAAGTGAATGGGTGAAAAGTGATAAGTTTGATATGAAGATAGTATCGTTTTCAACATTAATTTTTTCTAATCCCTCAACGCAAAGATTGTCCAAGGATAATCTGGAATTGCTTGTCTCTACTCCGGAACAAGCCTTTTTAGAATGTCTACATCTTGTTCCGTTACATTACAACTATATGGATCTATATTATCTGATGGAACAGTTAACGTCACTTGATCCTGTTAATGTGCAGAAAGCATTGGGTAACACTTCAAGTCAGAGAATAAAGAGGATGTTTCTATATATGGCTGAGAAAGCCGGACATTATTGGTTTGACATGCTTGATTCGGATTCACTTGGCATAAGTAATTCCAAATTACAGCTTGTCGAGAATGGCACATACATATCCAAGTATAAAATAACCGTCCCCAAAGAACTTCACGACTATGAATGATGCATATCGCCGGCAGGTGGCACTTCTCTGAACCCTTCACCTATGAGGATTATGAAGTGTCGAGGAACAACTTGATTAAGGTCGTCAATCGAGGTCTTGATAAAACCGATATGGAATTTCTGATTTCATTTGAGAAAGGAACTCCTGATTGGGATAAATGCTTCGCAGGTAATCTGAGTATATATCCATCGGTAAGATGGAAACTTCAAAATATACAAGCACTGAAAAAGAGGAATCCACAGAAGTATAAACAAGGGATTGACAAACTTCAAAAGTATTTTGGATTGTAGAACTTTGCACCTGAATCAAGGATTCATCCCAATGCTCCGCAAAAACATACGCTACATCAAAACATTTTAAGATTCCAGACACTTTCCCGCAAAAACATTTTGAGATTAATATGCCACATGACGATAGATTTTCAACTATCTGCCGTCATGTGGCATATTGCATTTATATCTTTGCATCAGAATAAATAAAACTTCTGCATATGGAGACAAATCAACAAAACTACCTGAATCAGGCACAGCCCATAAATCTGGAAAACCTGCCTCCGAAAATCTTCGGTATACCGACAAAAGATGCCTTTACAGTCTGTATGGGTGTCGCTATGGCCGCAATCGGCATCAACAAGATCATAAAGTCAATGAGCGAAGACTGACTACTGTTTCGCACCCCAATCAGCAATGAGAGGTGCCTACGCAACTACTCTCAAATGGATAACGAATAACTACAATATAGATTTTTAATCAACTATGACACATTATAATGACTCATCATTCGGTACATCGGGACAGTCTCAGGTGGCCGTAAACCAGCCCTATTGGCTCAAATCGGTCGATAGTGAGTTACAGGCATTGTTAGGTTTTGGCGCATGTGTGGCACAAAGCCTCATGGGCATGACACAAATGTTTTCCCAGACTGACATCTCTGTTGCAAAATTAGACGCCGAGGCAAGAATGGCATCGTCAGCGATACCACTTATCCATGACGAAATAAAGCGTCTGGGAGCACGCATTGACAAAATCAGCTTCATGCTTCTGGAGAAGTACTCCGCCACAGACCTGACCCCGGATCAGCTTCAACAGAAAGCGCAACTTGAGGAAATGATGAAGCGGGATCAGGCACAACTCGACAAGCTTCTACAAAGCGTGATCCCCACGCGAACCACGACAGCATAACGCAATTCGAAACGCTATTGAAAATATAAAATCGTAATTAAATGAAACTTACCAACTTTTATTTCAGTCTTCTCCTCGCCATTACGGCGTTAGGCATGAATGCATGTTCAGAAAACAACCAGGAACCCTCGCTGCCGGAGACACCGGATCAGCCCATCGATCAACTGCCCGATTCGTTATGGGTCAAGATTGGGGCAAGATTTGACATCACAGAATCCCCGCTTGAGACACGTACCGACAACAGCCGTGATCTGATAGGTGTCGAGATATCAAGACAAACCTCGGGCAGCCAAACCAACGTATTGGTTCCCTCATCGGTAATTTACGCAAGTGGCGTATTCGATGATATAGAGGATATCGTATTCAAATTCGTCAGAGGAGGAAATTATCTCATTAAGATGTCATACTTTCCTCAGGCAAAAGATATCGTATACAACTATCCCGATGGCACTTTCGGAGCACCGTTTTCTGAGATATTCGGTCTTCAGAAATATAAGCTGAACCAACCGGTATATTATAGCGGTGTCGAAGGTGGCTGGAGCGGAGACTGTGGTCCCCGACTGGGATATCTCTTAGATGACACATATCAGCCCACGTCCGACAGGACCGTACAGACATTCCGCAGGGGCACGACCTACCGATATTCCGGAATGACGGATTACCTTACTGTAGAAGACAATACTGATATCTGTGTCAATCTTGAGCTCTGCATGATGTCTATCACTCTTGAGCCTGATAACTTTACGGAAGGTGAACTCTTGCTTTGCTATCGTAACTATATGTATATGTCGGAAAACAACGCCATCTGGAAAGTAAAGCCGGGCGACGACATGACAACGCAACTTCAGGTGCCATTCGATCCGGGAGAGGAAAGCCTCGAACTGTTCTACACGAACCCTGAAGGTGAGAAATATCTGCTTGCCACAAAACAGCTTCAACGTAAGCACCGCACGAATTTCACCTTCAAGTTCAACCTGACAGAAAGGGCTGACGGAAGCATAGGTATTAAGATGCCATCCGTCGAATCTTTTGAAAACAAGGATATGACCTTCGATTTCTAATCCCTGCTTTTTAGGATGAATATATCCGCGCGATGTGGCATATCGGTTTGCTAACTTTGCCACGGAAATAAAGATTCCCCTGTCTAAGACTAAATATCTAATAATAACTCCCATAGGTATGACAAATAGAATTAACCATACTTACCCGAGAGATGATATTGTAGAGTTATAACCACAAAAACTCTGTAAAAACAGAAAATATGCCACATGACGATAAATTTTCAACCAACTGCCGTCATGTGGTATATTGCATTTATATCTTTGCATCAGAGACACTAACGACTGTTAATTTTCTAAATTTACCGGCCCATTATACTACATTTATTTTCTTAGACAGGAATCGTCAAACTAACCTATTAAGGTTTTAAACCCTCTGCCACCGTCTATATATTTATTTGATAAACAATTTCTTACAACCCTTGCACAATCCAAAACTATTGTTTACCTTTGCAGTAATAAACATTAAAAATTTAACACAATGGCAAGAATAAATATCTTATTTTTACTCGCTTTGGTTCTCATGATCGAACCTTTGCTAGCCACAGCGTGGCCAAGACTCAAGGTGGGCTTCTTCCTCTCATCTCCCCACCGTGCAATCGATGAAGACCGTATCAACAGTTACTACAAAAACCTTCAGTACGGTCTGGGAA
>CAMWZE010000279.1 GCA_947178685.1 uncultured Porphyromonadaceae bacterium | reverse complement strand
TGTCATCATTGGGAGTCCATTCATGATAGTGAAGACGCCAATATTCACCACCGTTATACCAATCGCCTGTATCCTTGGTAGGACATGTGAACTCATCGGTTGTCATCTCCTGTGCCTGCATCACGTATCGACCGTAATAATCGTGGAAGAATCCATAGGGATTGCTTGCGAGGGCTTTTACATTGGTCTTGTTGGTTAAGAAAGTGTCAGGAGTCACCTGACTATAGTATCTCTCATCGAGTTCGCAGGAATTAAGGGTAAGTGTGATTAATCCTGCTGCAATTATTTTGGTTGTTTTCATTGGTGTCAGAAATTAACTTGAAGTCCTACAGTATATCGCGTAGTCTGTGGATAGAGACGAGTTGTAGATTCAATAGCCGGGAAAAGTCCGGTAATATCAATCTCGGGATTATATCCTTTGTATTTAGTGAACATCGCTACATCACGCATTGTAAGGTATAGACGCACCTTATCGATATACTTGAAATGCTTTTTGATATTGAATGTATATCCAAGTGTGATATACTCGATTTTAAGGAAATCACCATTCTCTAGGAAGAAATCAGTTACATACTTGTTATCGTCTTTGATATGTTTAAGACGGTAATAGCTTTCACGGAGCACGTTCTCCTGACTGAGATTAGGTATGCCATAATACATTGCCTGTTGGTTGTAGACATTGAATCCAAGCCATGAGCGTAGTTGTATGCCGAGGTCGAAACCTTTCCAGCTGACATTGTGATCCATTGCCAATATCGCTTTTGGAATACCGTTGCCTTTGTATATACGGTTTGCCTCCACATCGTTGCCGGCTGCCGGAACGATATTATTATCTTTATCGTAAATCATCCATTTACCATCGTCGTCGATACCGGCGTATCGGAATAGCCAAAACTGACCGATAGGGGAATTGGAGGTGATACGCTGGCCGGGACCCGGAGATCCGGGGGTCGGGAAGGCGGTGCCGTCAATATAATCCACATCATCGGCTATCTTCTTGAGTTTGCTGGTATTGTGAGATAGACGGAAAGCCGAAGTCCACTTCCAGTCGCCTGTCTGAAGAATTGTTCCGCCGAGCTCAAGCTCAACACCTGTATTTGTGAGTTGCCCTACGTTAGTATATACAGATGAATAGATGTAAGGAGGTATTGGAGCTGTGGTATTATAGATAAGATCGTCTACCGTACGGTCATACCAGTCGAAACGACCCCAAAGACGGTCGTTGAAAAGAGAGAAATCAAATCCGACGTTCCATTCTTTCTTCTCTTCCCATTTGATGGCAAGGTTAACATTGGCCGAAGGTGTATAGGCGGTCTGCCATTTCCCGTCGATAATATAGTTCTCATATGTGCGGAAAGTTGGAGTAGATATACCGTTGGGTAGTCCATTATTGCCGGTGACACCGTAACCTACACGAATCTTGAGGTCATTGATCCAGTCAATATCCTTCATGAAGTTTTCACGGTTGATTCTCCAGCCTCCTGACAGTGCCCAGAAGTTACCCCATCGGTTCTGAGGCCCAAACTTTGACGACCCCTCGCGACGGAAGCTTGCTGAGACCATATATTTATCATCGAAAGAGTAATTACCACGGAAAAAGTAGGATAGAAGACGTTGACGAACACTCTTACTAGATCCAACTTTGCCTTTTGGATCTATCGTGATCCATTTACCCTCACCAAGGTTCCAGCCTTCTACTCCTTCAACAGAGAAGTCTGCGTTGATAGCGTAAAAATCAAGGCCGGAATATTCATAATAAGACCAACCACCAACTGCATCAATATGATGCTGGTCGAAAGTACGATTGAAATTGGCATAGGCCTCGAATGTCTTAGAGGTGGTTTCACCATAATCATGACGTGACCAACCGTTATAGCCATCTGTGACGCAATCTTTGTGACGAGGATCATACCATTGGTAATAACGACTGGGGCGATAGTCGATATTGGCGGTACCCTGTATGGAAAGTCCCTTCATAAGATTAGCCTTTATCACACCGGTTCCGAGTAGATAGTGCTGACGGTATAGATAAGTCCGGTATTCATTGTCAGCTACAGGACTGGTATAGTAGCTCAGACCGCTTTCGTCTACGTTGTAGTTGTCAGGATTAGACGGGCTCATAACCGGTATTGTCGGGTTGAGGACAAGCGCAGACCTGAGCTGACCGACACCTGTGCGCCAATCAGCATCTTTCTGACGTACCTGTAGACGTGCTGCAAACTCCAAGATGCCATCCATGGCTTTGAAGTCTGCATTGATACGTGCAGAATAGTCGGTTCTTGTATCGTGCTTGAACACAGCGTTCATATCCTCATAAGCTAAAGATGCAAAGACACGGGCATTTTCCGTACCACCATTTAGGGTGACTATATGCTTTTGTGAAACAGCGTTCTTCTGAGTCATTTCACCATACCAGTCGGTATCGTATCCATAATCAGTACCGATCCCTTCGCTCACGTATTCTTCGGCAGAAAGCATATGGGGACGCTTACGCATATGATCGACTGTCACTTCGCAGTTGTAAGTGACACGGGTGCGCCCAGCTTGTCCTCTTTTTGTAGTGATTAAGATTACGCCGGCAGCTGCCCGAGTACCATATATAGCTCCGGCAGACGCATCTTTGAGTACGTCTATCGATTCGATTTCTTCCGGATTTACGCTATAGAGAGAACCGCCCGGTACTCCGTCAACAACAATAAGCGGACCTTGTGATGAGTTAATGGAAGCCACACCACGAAGCTGAAAATTCTGACCGGAGTTAGGACCGTTATAGCCACCTACGTCAAGACCAGTTACAGCTCCTTTAAGAGCGGTGGCGATGGTAGCTCCGTTAAGACCTTTGGGTATATCATCACCTTTGATAGTTGTGATAGCGGAGGTGACACGTTTACGTTCTTGTGTACCGTAGCCTATAACTACCATTTCATCAAGAAGTTCTGAATTAGGATTCAATGAGATATTGAGATTGGTTTTTGATCCAATCTTGATATCTTTGTTGTCGTAACCGATGTAGGATACTTTCAGTGATTCTCCTGGAGCTGCTTCTACAGTGAAGTTGCCATCGATGTCAGTGGCCACTCCTTTGCCAGAGTTGCCTACCATCACTGTTACTCCAATCAGGGGTTCGCCATTCTCATCTACAATACGTCCGGTAACGGTCTTTGAGGACGTAGATTTTGAGGTAGATTTTGCACGCTCAACTATTACTATTGATTTCGGAGACACCTCTTCATAAGTGAGCGGTGTACCTGCAAGAGCCTGATCGAGGGCTTTAAGCACATTGGTGTTCTCACATTTCACTGTCACGGATTTCACTTTGTCAAGCATAGTAGACTTGTAAGAGAACCGGCATGGTGTCTGTTGCTCGATACTTTTTAGTACTTTTACGAGCGGTTGGTTTTTCATGTCCAGCGTTACTGTGGATGTTATTTCCGCACTCAGAGGTAATCCTATCACGAGTACAAGAAACGTTGCCAGCAGTATACGCAATGTTTCATTTAGTTTCATAGGTGTAGGTTATTAGAGTTAGTTTAACCCTTATACCACCATTGTTGGAATTTATACTAAAATTAAAATATGTTATAAAACATAAAATAATTGTTTTCTGAGTCTTATTTCTCTTAATAAGATGCACTTCAGTTTTCTTGCAATTGGCATAATTTTATTCTTTTTATGTATGAATAAAACTCCACCCCATTCACATTTCCTTCTATTTTT
>CAMWZE010000278.1 GCA_947178685.1 uncultured Porphyromonadaceae bacterium | reverse complement strand
GAATATATGAATTGTCATTACCCATACTGAATTTTTTTTGCAAATATAACTAAAAATACTGGGATTCCTATAGTTGGAGATTCCTATAATTAGATATTATCTAAACTTTTGATGGAGAGAAATAGGGGTAGTTGCCAACTTAATATGATATTTGGCCGGTCAATGGGGTGGATTCCTTTCTTTAGATATGTGAACCACGGATCTTGAAATAGTTTAAGGGATCCGCACTGCTGAAGTTGAGGCACCATAGGTACCCCAGTACCCCAACGCACCCTCCACATTAGAGGGACAGTTCTCAGAAAAGGTGAAGAAGAGATTGTCGGATAGAGAGACATTAGAGTCGTAGATATTCCAGAAATCGAAGACTTCCCGGCTCACGGTACATATCTTTACAAACACAATGTCACCACTACGGAAAAAGTGGGTGAATTCGTTGTCGTTATAAGTGGCATGCAACCCCTTAGAAACGATACATCCTTCATCGGGCATATAGTCACGTCCGGGGAAAGTACCGAGAAAAGCGCTGTAATAACGATTGTCAGACTCCTTTGACCGGCAGAATATCTTGTAATAGCATGTGGAGTCGATATCTTTCAGAAACACACGCAATTGATAAAGAGAATCTGTATCCGATATTTTTTCCGGTATTATCTTTTCAATGCTCGGAGGGATAGTTATAGTACCGTAAGACTCGGCAATCTCATCGTCGGTCTCAACCAGCAATCGATAAGTATGTCCGATTTCTCCTTTGAGAGATGAGGATGTGTAGATGAAAGGAGGAGTATAGTTTCTATCGATCTTTCCAGACAAAACATATCGTTGTTCACCGTCGAAAACCGATACACGGCACCATTTTTCCACACTTTCGTCGATAGAAGATATGGTATCGTTGAGATTAATGGCATGTGAGACAATCACCACCGGTGCCTCGCCATTCTCAATCCAGCCCTCTACAACGAGAGGCATATCTTCCGATATATAGTCGGGCCCCCTGTCTTCGCATGATGAAAAGATGATAAGGGATAGGAGGTGTAGAATAGAGATGTATAGAAAGGTTCGTTTCATAAAGGTAAGATTAATTATGTGTCAGAAATCTATCGAATAGGATATTGAAGGAATCACCATTTTCATTACCGATTCTTTTGTTCGTATTCCATGTTCGGGAGAATATGTTGTGAATGAGAACAAAACGTTATTATTGCCAAGCAAGTTATAAACGGAAAAAGTGAGCGTATGTTTTGTAGTTTGTGTACGGATGAATACCCAAGATGCGGAGATGTCCATACGATTGTATGCCGGGAGTCTGGAGGAATTGTGTGGATAATACTCGCAGATAAGATTCTCACCAATCATATAGCCGTATTTGGCACGAGTATAAGGGGTGCCGGTAGCATGAACGAAAGTTAAATTTACCGAAAGATTATCTAAGGCTGACCAAGAGAGAGAAGCATTAAAGTCATGGAGTCTATCGTGGGCCGATGGAAAGAAATATTGTCCGTATTCATCGAGTTTCAGACGGGACATTCCAAGATTATACGCCACTCTACCTCGGAGTCGCCCCCATTGGCGCATGAGCGCTACAGATAGACCGGTAGCAAATCCATGACCATTAATTACATCATCCAAAGGATTGTAATTGTTGTTTACAAGGCTTAGGAGCGATCCCTTATATTCAGTTACATTCCGTAGTATTTTATAATAGCCCTCAATGGAGTATTGTAATCCTAATAATGGGAGCTTGCCGCTGAATCCGAGTTCAGCCGAGTATACATCCTCAGGAGGAA
The DNA here is from genome assembly GCA_947178685.1 of uncultured Porphyromonadaceae bacterium. The sequence goes on along the minus strand of CAMWZE010000278.1, from coordinate 1,940 downwards.
TAAGGGCATCGGTATTGATATAGAAGTCGGCAGGTAAACCTCCGGTGGTTTCCTCCACGATTTTGTCGAAGCGCATATATCTTCCTACGGCCGTGAAGATTGAGAAAACGGAAGTAGGAGTCCAATTGAGTACTACCCGAGGCTGGGGGATGAATCTATGGTAACTGTTTTTGAGATACAGCGTTGTCCTTATACCTATGTCAAAGGAGAGGTTCTTAGGAAGAGACTTATGCCATTCACCGGCGAGATTCATCTCAATGGCGGAGGAATGACCCGGAACATTTCTCTTGTCGTTACGTATGCCTTGTCCTGAACTGAATCGGTAGTTTACATCGCATGAGAGTGAAAAATTACGGATGTGAGAGAGGAATGACAAAGAAGACTGTGAGAAAGTAGATGGAAGATTGATTGTTCGTCCCCCCTCTTGCAATAAGAAATTATTGGAAAACGAGCAGAAATTTGCATGAACGGAAAGGTTGCGATGGATCCAGTCTAATCCGGTGGCCATATTTTTCCATCCGAAATTACCCTCTTTCGTGCCGTTGTTGCTATTGTGCATATTGAGTCGGTCCTTATCACCGAAAAAGCTTGCACGTACGAGATTGTCACTGTCTGGCATCCACATGAAATTTGCATTAATATCAGAGAAAGAATAGGAAAGTGCAGATGTGCCTGCCTTGAGTAGATTCGGATAAATCAAGTTAAGATAGGTGGTTCTTGCTCCTAAAGAAAAGGAGGATTTTCCTTTGAGCAAAGGTATGCGTAAGGCCCCATGCGATTCGATAAGACCGACCGAGAGAGAGCCTGAAAATATGGAGTCAGGAATCAGTCCCATGCTGTTTGCACCGAGATATCCTCCGGTCAGATTTGCTGATGTCACATCTATTGCACCCGGCTTGAAAATGAAATCAGAATAGAAATCAGAGTTGAAGGCACTGTATAAACCAAGCATGTGCATTGGATTGATTATCCTTGTACCGTCTGTTTCGAAAAGATTTGCACCTGAAGTGCAACCTCTGATTGAGATGGCCGGTGATAGTTCATTAGCAGTTCCCACTGCGGGGAGAGAGCGTAGGAGAAACATAGGATCCTTGCCTCCCAGGAAAGAGGGTATGTCGGAAAGAAGTGCTGAGGAGATGTGAATATGGCCATTATTGTCAGGATTGATAAGTTTTCGTGGTCCCACTGTCATTACTTCCACCTCCATAAGATCATGGGATATGATAATTGTGTCGGCCGGTTGGGAGGCAAAAGCACTTCCTGTTCCGGCCGACAGATGAAAGATAATAGCCTTTAAGGCATTAGGCAACCTAAACGGTTTAGTCATTCTGATTTATGATTGCCTTGTAGGTATCGATGATACTATCATAATCGTTTATGAGGGACGTGAATGAGACCTCGTCGAAGAAGTCTTCGAGATAGAAGCTCGTCATGTCGGGGAAGAAGAGCTTGGGAGTTATTTCGAATTCATGTTCTGCGACTTCAACAGGGAAAAACACATCACTGTCGTTTATCTTGATATACTTGTACTGATAGGGATAGTATTCATTCTCATCATAGAGGAACGCTTCTGCATAATATCCGTCTTCTCTCTGCTCAAGGTAGGATATCAGGCGTCCGTCAATTATTGCGTAGGGCCTCTTATCACTCGGATTGTATGACCATACATAATCATATATATCGAAGCTCAAGAAACCCTCCATTTTGTCGGTTTTGTCGTAAGAGAATGTGATGTCGGAATAATCATTGAGATATTGATTCTTAGCTTGTAGTGATTCCCTATCATTACTCTCACTCTCGTTGACATTGACAATTGACTTGTCGGCATTCACGTCGATGACCTTTCGGCCACCGATGTACCACCCATCGATTTCTATACAACCCTGATAAGGATCATAGTTATCATCCTCATCCTCCTCATCTTTCACCCCGTTATACAC
>CAMWZE010000277.1 GCA_947178685.1 uncultured Porphyromonadaceae bacterium | reverse complement strand
ACTCTAAGTTATCCGGACTTTTATACTTTTTTAAAAATAGATTCGGTCAAACCGCGTTATATGAAAAGCGGGTAACCGTATGCCTGTTGGGGTAATATGGAACCCGGCTTGAATGGAAATTACATCATTATGGAATGGTTGCAGACTCTTGCAGTTGAACATAGCGCCGTGCAGGCGATTGTAGTTTTGTCGCTGATATGTGCCCTCGGGTTGGCCTTGGGAAAGATTAAGGTGGCGGGAGTGTCGTTAGGCGTGACATTCGTATTCTTCGTTGGCATATTTGCCGGACATTTAGGGCTCTCACTCGACCCTCAGGTGCTCAAATATGCGGAGAATTTCGGTCTGGTGCTCTTTGTGTATGCTCTTGGTCTTCAGGTTGGACCCGGCTTTTTCAGCTCAGTGGCACATGGTGGTGTCCGCCTCAACCTGATAGGGCTTGGTCTGGCGCTCCTCACACTTGTCACTGCCGTGGCCCTTACGTTCTGGCTGCCGGTGTCGCTGCCCGATATGATGGGTCTTTTCTGTGGCGCCACTACCAATACACCGGCTCTTGGTGCCGTGCAGCAGACTCTCGCTCAGTTGGGTATTCCGGCCAGCACTCCGGCGTTGGGATGTGCTGTGACATACCCTCTCGGGGTGGTGGGTGTGATACTCGGTATAATATTTATGCGTAAGATCTTTGTGCGCCCTGATGAGATCACACCTCATTCAATGCAACAATTGCCTAAACCAAAGATTACGGAGTTTGAGGTGACTAACCCCGGCATCTGTTGGAAAACCATAAGCGACATCGCGCATGTCACGAACTGTCGTTTCGTGATATCGCGTCTCTGGCGCAACGGAGATGTGTCGATACCCACATCCTCCACCGAGCTTCAGATGCATGATCATCTTCTTGTGACCTGTGCCCCCGATGATGTGGAGGCTCTTCACATTGTATTTGGACAACAGGATAAGACCGACTGGAATGCCAAGGATATCGATTGGAATGCCGTAGACCGTCAGCTTGTGTCGAAACCATTCATTGTAACGCGTCGGCAGATCAACGGCAAGACTCTTGGTTCACTCCGCCTGCGTAATCTCTATGGTGTAAACATAAGTAGAGTTTATCGTAGCGGAATGCCTCTGCTTGCCACTCCCGACTTACGTCTTCAACTTGGCGACAAGATTATCGTGGTGGGAGAAGGGAAGGCTCTTGATAAGATAGAGCCGTTGTTAGGCAATGCCGTGAATGTGCTCGACGAGCCCAATCTGTTTGCCGTGTTCATCGGTATTGTGTTGGGCGTGGCATTGGGTATGATACCGTTCCACTTCCCGGGAATCAGTTTGCCGGTGCGTCTCGGACTTGCGGGTGGCCCTATCATCATGGGTATTCTTGTAGGGCGTTTCGGCCCGCAGCTTCATATGGTGACCTATACAACAGCCAGTGCCAACCTTATGCTGCGTGCAATCGGACTTGCTCTCTATCTCGCGTGCCTGGGGATAGATTCCGGTGCACATTTCTTCGAGACTGTCTTCCGTTCGGAAGGTGCATTGTGGGTCGCTATCGGATTCTTCCTGACTGTCGTGCCTACCGTGGCTGTTGGGTTGGTGGCATTGAAGGGCTTCAAGATTGATTTCGGCACAACTTCCGGTATGCTTTGTGGCTCCATGGCCAATCCTATGGCTCTGGACTATGCCAACAGCACTCTCCCCGGCGACAGAGCGTCAGTGGCTTATGCCACCGTTTATCCGCTCTGCATGTTTGCCCGAGTCATCCTGGTGCAGGTGGCGATCCTTTGTCTGATATAGTTATCTCTTTTTACGAAAGATGTAGACTTCGTGGATCTCTCTATCATAGCCTTCATCTTTCAATGGTCCCTGTGACATTCCGAGCACAATTTTTGTGCCACGGTTATTCAGTACGAGCAGATCGTTGGTGACCGGATCAAATGTTATTCCTTCGATTTCTCCGGCTCTTTTGAATTCAGACATCTCGCGGAAGTGATTTATCTTACCTTTGTTGGCACCTGCGCAGATTAGACCGTTCCTGCTCACAGGTTTGCCCTCTTCATCCAATTTTACAGAAAATGGACTTTCGCGCACCACCTCAGTGCCCTCTTTCAAGCCGATAAAGGGAACATTGCTGATATCCATGCTGTAAAGATTATCGGGAATATTGTAGTCGGATTCTCCATCATCCGAAGAGAAATAGAGCTTGCCGTCATGGGCGGCTATCCCCTGACACCAGTAGGGGGTAGGTATACATTGTGATTTTGAGTGGAATTTACCGGTTTTCAGGTCGTATGCGTACACATATCTGCTATCGACCCAATCCGACATCCATACTAATCCGTTTTCCGGGTCGACTGCAATTCCCGACACCTCCACCTGACCTGATTCGGGACACCACTCTATATCTCTTTTCCATTCCAATGTATCTGCATCGTATATAGATATAGCAATGTTATATCCTCTGCCGTATAAGAATTTCTCTATTCCGCAGTATATTTCACCATCATGCACATCTATATCGCCGAAATGGTTTGCTCTTTCAGGATTTTGGAACGGCTTCTCATTTGATTTTATCAGATTCCAATCCTTGTCATACTTATATAAGGCTCCCGTGTCGGATACGTAATAATACTCTCCGTCGCAGGCAATGCCTTGACGTCCCTTGACTTCCACCACTTTATATAACTCATAATCGTCATCTCCGGCTGTTTGTACTGTTACATAAGTAGAATCAGACGCAGCATATAGCGTAAGAGCGGGGATAGATAAAGCTATTGAAATAAGCGGTTTATATATTTTGTTCATATTGTTTGGTATGGGGAGGGGATGTGTCAAAATATCATATTTTGACACATCCCCTCGGATTTATTCATGACTATGTTTGATAATCAATAAGTTTATCACTCACATGAGTGAGGCCACGTCGTGCCACAGCTTTATATCGGTGATTTTGGTAGCTTCTCTACGGAAATCAGTTGTGAAGCTGATGGAATACGGGCTTCATCACGAAAGTGAAGCTGTAGTCACCGTAGGGGAGGAGGTATTCCTTTAGAGGAAGGGCACCCCAGCTGTTGACGCAACCGAGACCAATCTGAGCCTTGTCGATGAGAAGGTTGGTGTAATCCACCTTCTTGATCTCAGGAGAGTGAGTGTTAGCCTTCCCGGGACCGCCGTCAAGACTCTCAACAGAATAATTGAGAGCAGAGGCGGAGAAGGGAGCCTCTGCTACGAACTCAAGGCCATTACCGGCGTTGTTGAGCTGCTTCCAGAAGCGGATGTCAGTCTTTGTGCCTGTTTCCTGTGGACGAACATAGGCGTAGAACTGATCGGCTACTTTTTGATTGTAGAGGCCGATAAGTGTGGAGTTGTTGCGGTCGGCATAGTTCTCTATGGGGCCACGTCCGTAATACTCGATGCTGCTGAAGCTTTCGGGCATCTGCATCTGCATACCGAAACGGAACATTCCCGATACTTCCGCTGTCTTGTCGGCTGTGAGAGCCTCGTTTACCTGCACAGCGCCCTCGCCGTTGATTGTATAGGTCATTGCAAGCTGAGCCTTCACACCCGGCATTGAATACTTGGCTTTCACTACTGCAAGGCCGTTTTCCATTGCGGCATCGAGCGATTCGAGTTTAATCTCCGGATTTTTCCATGCTGCATATTTGTTCTGTAATCCGGCACCGTAGTCGTTGTCGGTCGGAGCACGCCAGAAGTTGGGTGTGAGCTGACCTTCCTCCATAAGCATAGAGG
>CAMWZE010000276.1 GCA_947178685.1 uncultured Porphyromonadaceae bacterium | reverse complement strand
ATCCCAAAGCATGCTCATCAAGCTCAGCACGTCCTGTCTTTCGCGCCACTGTCTTTATTTCCGGCACCGTAAGCAACAGTTCCTCCGCCCGACGACCGATCTTGTCTGATTCCTCAAGCGAGAGACCGGGCACAGAACTTACATTGATCGTGAAGGAGCCCTCGTTGAATGACGGCAGGAAACTGCTTCCCAAGGTGAAAAATATGAAAATACTTCCAACAAACAGCAATGCTGTCACCCCGACGACACCTTTGGAATTTGCCAAAGTGAAGCGAAGCGCCTTCTCGTAATACTTTTTCAGGAACACTGTCACAAATGAATCCTTCTCATCTTTATCTTTCTTATGGGTAAGAAGATAACTGCACAAAACGGGAGTGACGGTCAAAGCAACCACTGTAGATGCAAAAAGAGCTACAATGAAGGCGATGCCGAGCGGTATCAGCATCCTCCCTTCCATACCGCTGAGGAAGAACAAGGGCACAAAGCTTACAATAATGATAAGTGTGGAGTTGAGAATCGGCAGACGCACCTCTCTCGACGCATCATACACCACGTGAAGGGTCTTCTTGCGCTTCTCCTCCGGCTGTTGACGGTTCTCCCTCAAACGTTTCCATACGTTCTCCACGTCAACTATCGCATCGTCAACAAGCGATCCGATTGCAATAGCCATACCTCCAAGACTCATGGTGTTGATGCTTAATCCCATGAGATGGATCACAAGAAGGGTAACCAACAAAGCCAATGGAATTGTAACCAACGAGATAACCGTAGTCCTTACATTGCCAAGGAATACGAAGAGAATGACCACTACAAAAATCGCACCCTCTAAAAGGGAGGTCTTTACATTGTCGATCGAACTCTCTATGAAGCGTGACTGGCGAAAGATATCTGTAGATACATGCACATCCTCAGGCATAGTCTTCTGCAAATCGGCTATAGCCTCCTCAAGTCGCTCGGTAAGCTCGATAGTGCCGGTATTTGGCTGTTTTGTGACGGTAAGCAATACGGCTTGTTTCCCGCGCTCGGAGGCCACACCCAATTTTGGTGATTGCGAGCCTACGTGTATCTCGGCAATATCACCGAGTGTAATCGCTCTTTCACCATCCATCTTAACTACACCGTTCTCAAGCCTTGACTCTGTATCTTCCGGTATCACTCCTCTGACGATATACTCATTGCCATATTCATATACCACCCCGCCATTGGAGCCTCCATTCAACCCACGGGTAGCCGCAAGCACCTCTGACAATGTCACTCCGTAATGGCGCATACGGTCCGGAGATACCAATATCTGATACTCCTTCAGGTCACCTCCGATAACTGCCACCTGCGCGACACCACCTGTTGACAACAGACGGGGACGCACACTCCAGTCGGCTATCGTGCGCAGTTCCTCCTGCGATGTCTCATCTGAAGTCAGGCTTACAATCAATACCTCCCCAAGAATTGAAGATTGAGGACCAAGTGTGGGAGTACCTATATTCGCGGGCAGATCATCCGCAACAGTGGCCAGCTTCTCCGACACAATCTGACGATCAATGTAGATATCTGTTCCCCAGTCAAATTCTACCCATACTACTGAAAATCCGTTAGTAGATGATGAACGCACCCGTCTCACGCCCGTCGCGCCATTCATAGCCGTCTCTATCGGAAACGTGACCAATTGCTCCACCTCCTCGGCTGCCATACCGTTGGCTTCGGTCATTACCACAACCGTAGGTGCGTTCAGATCGGGAAATACATCTACCTCTGTGCTACGGGCCGTATAAAATCCGGCTACCACCAGCACTACTGCGGCCACCATAATCAGCAGCCTGTTCTGCAGCGAAAATCTAATTATCCTATCAAGCATCGCCTACTCTTTTAATGGTTATGGTTATGGGCCGGAATAGCAGCTTTGGCCGAGGCGATCTTTACATGAATAGCTCCATCGGTGACGACGTTCTCTCCGGGGGTCAATCCTGCGATTATCTCCACACGCTCTCCGTCGCTCTGACCTACCTTCACCTCACGTTTCATATACCCCTCATCATCCACCTTCACATAGACGAAATGAACACCTTGCTCCTCCGTTAGAGCCGTCTTGGGAACCGCAATCACATTCTCTCGCTTCGCGCCAAGAAGGTATACCTCAACAAAACTGCCAGGTATTACACCACCTGTGTTGTTAAACTCAAATGTCACCGGTATAAACGAACCGGATGCCGAGGCAGTCTGTGCCGAGGCCACAAGCCGTCCGTCAAGATCTTGAAGACTGTAGACATTCTCACTGTAGGAGGGACGAAATCTGGCACTTGAGATCACACCCAGACGATTGTAGTCGCGATCTGAAACATCTGCCCGCAGAAACAATCTCCGGTTCTGTGTCAATCGCATCACGGGTTGACCGACTTCTACGAAATCTCCATCTCTCACCATACATTCCTTAATATAACCACCGGTAGGCGCAGTGACAGCAACTCCGGTAGCCGCCGGACTACCTCCGGTGGCTTCGTATGCCAGTTTGGCGCGTTCATACACGGCCTTCGCCTCCTCGAATTCTTTCTGGGTTATAAGATTGTCGGCCTTCAGCTTCTCCGATCTCTCAAACTCCGACTTCGCCTGAACATAGGCTATTTCATTACGCCGGGCCGTCTCCCCTTCAGGCAGCTTGGCTGAGGAGACTGTCATAACAGCGGCTCCTTTTCCCACCTGCATTCCCTCGGCATATCCCTTTTTCATCGATACAATTCCTGCCGCAGGAGCCACTACGGTTGCCTCATCACCTGTGGCTATAAGAATTCGGCCACCGGCTTTAATCACAGAACTAAACTCACCGGGTGTCACCTCCGACACAACAACACCCGCAGCTTTTGCCTGAGCCGGAGTCAGAACGATCTCATCGGGGTCATGGCCGGCTCCTTCATGACCATGGGCACCGGCCTCTTCTCCATGTTCGTGACCCTCATCGTGCACATGTGCAGGTGAGTGTTCATGCTCATGATCGTGTGCAGGTGAATGTTCATGCTCGTGCTCGTGACCGTCATGGTCATGTCCGGCGTGTGTGCCATGCGAGCCGCAGGCTGCCAAAAACAACATCGCGGCAGTTAGTATTGAAAAGCGTGTCTTTATCATCTGTGTTAATTTTTTCGCAAAAATACCAATATTACCGTGCAACCCGGTTGCAATCTCCCCTGTTGTGATGTTATTCAAACTTATCCGGAATAAACATGAGTAATTTTTTTCTTACTCCAACTTACAAGTCTCTTTATACTGTGGGCGTATAAGTCTAAAAAATTTTATGTAACTTTGCAGTATGTTACAATCTTTTAATTCAACTTTACTTGAAAACGCAGTGTCGGAACTCTCTAAATTGCCGGGAATTGGCCGTAAAACTGCCCTTCGCCTCGCCCTGCATCTACTGCGCCGTGATGAAAATGAGGCGGTGTCGTTGGGACAGGCAATTATCGACATGCGTAAAAATATTAACTATTGCCGTCGTTGCCACAATATCAGCGAAGAGGAGATATGCCCTATTTGCAACGACAGCCGGAGAGATGCATCAGTGGTGTGCGTAGTGGAAAATGTGAAGGATGTTATTACTATTGAATCGACACGGCAACATTCAGGACTTTATCATGTTTTGGGTGGCCTGATCTCCCCTCTCGACGGCGTCAGCCCTGCCGACCTCGAAATTGACAGCCTGGTGAAAAGCGTCACCGACGAAAATCTATCTGAAGTGATCCTCGCTCTTAGCCCTACCATAGAG
>CAMWZE010000275.1 GCA_947178685.1 uncultured Porphyromonadaceae bacterium | reverse complement strand
GAGGATATCTTGTTTTCAGATCGGTGTCAAGATCAGTACATGACACCATGCACATACCTGCCATCACTGCACCGAGTGAAAGTAATTTCTTTATAGATTTCATTTCAGTAGTTCAGATTATAAGGATTAGAAGTTGACCGTAGCACCCACGAGTATCTGACGTGCACGCGGATAATGATCGTTTCTTGTGTCATGTCCCGGATCAAGACCTCCAAGGTTGATCTCAGGATCGCGACCGGAGTAATTTGTGATAGTGAAGACATTGTTGGCCGACACGTAAAGACGGATATCATTCAGCCAGCCGTTGAAACAGTTGCGGAATGTGTAGCCGAGTGTCACTGATGCGAGTTTGAAATAACTGCCGTCTTCAAGATAACGCTGCGAGGGATAATGCGCGAGACCATCTGTAGCTTTCTGATCTTTCACAACAGAAGCCATCACATTCTTGCCCTGTGAGATAGAACCTACATAAGAGAAATATGCATGAGGCTCGTTGAAGATCTTCTGGCCAAACACTCCCGTGAAGAAGATATTGAGATCCCAGTTCTTATAGCTTAGTCTGTTGTCCCAGCCCATTGTGAGCTTAGGCTGTGCATTACCCATATAGATACGGTCGTCTTGACCGGGCTCCATAGTCACTTCCGGATTACCGTCGGCATCAAGGATATGGTTGCCTTCACTGTCATAGCGATAGAAGGTAGAGATTCCCTGATCGTTGTAGCCTGCCCAATCCCAGAGATAGAAAGAACCGATAGGCTTACCCTCTACGATACGCTGGGTGTTGCATCCCTGAGACAATCCGGGAAGATGCGGATCATAGCGATTGAGCACTCCGGCGTTGAACTCGCTGTTGGAGACGCTCAACACCTTATTATCATTGTGTGAGAAGTTGAGAGAGGTGTTCCATGTGAAATCACGTGTCTGCACCGGATAGGCCTGCACCATAAACTCGACACCTCGGTTGCGCATCTTGCCTACATTAGCAGTCATCTTATTCACCGGATATACTGCTGTCGACACCGGATACTCCCATATCATATCCTTGGTGTCCTTGTTGTAATACTCTATCGTACCACCGATACGTCCGTTTAGGAATGAGAAGTCAAGACCGATATTTAGCATCGATGTGGTTTCCCATTTCAGATCATCATTCACATTACGTGCAGCGGTGAGTGTCTTATAAGAGGTGACTACACCTGTCACAGGATCCACATAATCGAAACGCTTGATAGGATCTGTGATATCATAGTAGAAACGTGAGGTATAGATATTGAAGCCCGTTGCATTACCACTCTGGCCCCAGCCCACACGGAGCTTGAGGTCTGACAACCATGAATTGTCTTTCAGGAAGTTTTCCTGTGATATACGCCATGCCACGGATGCCGATGGGAAAGTAGCCCAACGGTTGTTCTTACCGAATGTGGAGGCTCCGTCGCGACGTATGGCAGCCTGCACGAGATATTTCGACATCAGCGAATAATTGACACGTCCGTAGAAAGAGATCATTTTGGTGTGGTCTTCAAGCTGTCCCCACACAGGATCCGTATCCCAGCTGTTGGCAAGGCCGATATTGTTCCATCCGATTGAGTCATCATAGAAATTATATCCGCGTGCTCCGAAACCCTCGCCGTTTCTATGCTCCTCCCAAGAATAACCTGCCATTAGAGCAAGCTTATTATTTTCGTTAAACTCCTTGTCGTAGTTTGCGAAAATCTCCATAAGTTTACCCCAGTCGTCGGTCACCTTACGTGACGACTCGCCATGGCGTGTATTATTTTGACTTTGGGTTGATGTATAGTCTTTATAATGGTAGTTCTGTGTTTCGTAGGAGAAATTGGCATTGAGGAACAGACCGTCTACAATAAAAAGTGATGCCTTACCGGTGTATTGCATACGCTTGAATGTAGCCATCGAACGGTTCTCATACACCAATGAGAGGGGATTGTAGTTTTGTGAGATAGTCTTGTCGGAATACCATGTGCCATCTTCATTCTTCACCGGCACAAGAGGTGAATAATAGTACATACCTTCGTAAACCGAGCTACCGTTGATGTCTCGTGGAACACCCCATTCCTTACGGATATTACCGTTAATACCGACACCGAGAGTGAGACGATCTTTAAGTGTCTTTGTCTCTACATATGCTCGGCCGGTGAAAAGATTGTTACCCACGCCTTTGATGATACCGTCGCGCTTGGTATAATTGAGCGAAACGTTATAAGTGGTATTCTTGCTGCCGCCGGAGATGGAGAGGTCATGATTGGTTGCGAAACCTGTACGCTGCACCTCCTTGGCCCAATTCGTATCGGCGCCACGATCATTGGGAAGATTAATACCGTTCTCCTCCGCATATGCACGCAATTCTGAGGCAGTCATCATATCATGGTCATTGGCAATCTTCTCCCAAGATACAAAGCCTGAATAAGTGACACGGGCAGGGCCTTCGGACCCACGTTTTGTAGTCACGATGATCACACCGTTAGCTGCTTTCGAGCCATAGATAGCTGTAGCTGAGGCATCACGGAGCACGTCAATACTCTCGATCTCGCTCGGCGGGATAAGGTTGAGCTCTACTCCGGGAATACCATCCACTACATAAAGAGGGGAGGTAGCATCACTAAGTGTGGATGCACCGCGCAGTGTAAGGGAGTTGACGCCGCCGTTAGGGTCGGAGTTCTGAACCACCACAAGACCGGGCACCTTTCCCTGAAGAAGCTGACCGGGATCAGTATAGGAACCTACGTTAAGGTCTTTTGAATTGACCGTTGTGATTGAGCCGGTTAGATCTTTTCGTTTCATTGTGCCGTAACCCACCACTACCACTTCGTCAAGAAGCGCATCGTCTGTGGACATAACCACGTCAATGACTGCTTTGTCTGCTTTGATTTTCTGTGACGCATAACCCACATAGGAGAACAGGAGCTCTTTCCCAAGCGCTCCATCAAGTCGGTATTTGCCATCAAGATCAGTGGCTGTGCCTATGCTGGTGCCTTCGATTTTGACAGTCACGCCAATCAGTGGCTCCCCGTCTTGATCTGTTACTGTACCCGACACCCATTTACCCTGTGCGAAACCGGGCAAAGCGGTCAGTAGCATTAGCATCGGCAGGATTAACAGGGAGAGTTTCCTTTCCCCTAATCGCAGCTTACAGTCTGCAAAAGATGGAAAAATTTTCATCAGATTAGTTTTAAAGTTCTTTGTTATCAGTTGTTAAGGTATATGCCTATTATTGGTTCCTTTCGAGATTCCAATATCTGTCAAGGAACAGATAACCGGATAAACGGCATAATTTTTTGACATTATATTATGAGTCTCTCAGGTTATCAAAATCCGGCTTTGCGGATAAATTAATGGTTGCGAGCGCCGTAGCATCTACGGATCGCGTTTGCTCATTGATGAAGTTGATTGTACACGCTAAAGGTCTTCTATAATGAGTTTTTATGGGATTGCAAATTTAAATCTTACTTCCGAATCGTGCAAATTTTTTCATTAAAAATTTAATATTTTTTTTGATTCCTTCATATACGGGGATTATTGTTGAATCATAGGAGTTACTGTCCAGTTGATTTCAAGTGGATTCCCTTTCATCTGCATTATGACGGGGAGGTTATCGCGATTCAGTATAGTCATTTCCGCACCGGTCTTGGAATTTTTCAAGCGTATCACACCATAACTTTTACCGTTCAGAGCCGAAATGAAAGTTTCTCTCCTCTCCTCTTTCCCAACCGGCTCCCACCAAAGGCCATTGAACTCAAT
>CAMWZE010000274.1 GCA_947178685.1 uncultured Porphyromonadaceae bacterium | reverse complement strand
ATATATAACAATGTGTAAGAATCCAAAAAAGGGGGATGCGCCGAAATAAAATATTTTGGTGCATCCCCCTCTTAAAACTTATCTAAACTTCTTTATAATTCCTTTGTCACACGGTCGGCGATCTGCTCGGGAGTGAGTCCGCATGCTTTCTGAAGCTCTGAGTATTTGTAGCGGTTGAGGAACTCCTTCGGAAGTCCGAGATTTACCACCTTAACAGGTGCCTCGCCGAGATAGGATGCCACTTTCTGTCCGTAGCCACCATCGACAATACCATCTTCGGCTGTGATTACAACGCTATAATCTTTCAGGCTGTCAAGGGTTGCTGTGTCAAGGGTGGACAGATTTCGCGGATTGATGAGCGTTACCTCCACGCCCTTCTGAGCGAGCAGGTCAGCAGCTTTTGCCATTATGCCGAACATTGAACCGGCACCTATGAGAGCCACATTGCCACCTTTACGAACAATCTCGTATTCAGGCTTCGAATAATCGTCGAGTAGCTTTATCTCACTGTTAGAAACAACCATAGAACCGGGAGTGCGGATCACTACCGCCTGCTTATCCTGCTTAACCGACCAGTCAAGCATAGCCTCAAACTCCTCCTTGCAGGTAGGCGCGAGATAAAGTAGATTAGGGATGTTTGAAAGAAGAGCGATGTCGAAGAAGCCAAGATGGGTCTCATCGTTCATTCCGAACATCGAACCGTAGAACACCACGAATGTAGCGGCCTGCTTGTTGAGCGCGATATCCTGGCTGAACTGATCGTATGCTCTCTGGAGGAAGCTGCTCACGAAGCCCACCACCGGACGCATACCACCCTTGGCAAGTCCGCTGGCCACATCAATGGCAGCCTGCTCTGCGATGCCGACATCAATAAACTGTCGGCCCGCCTCCCTACGGCGTGCAGGGTCAAAGCCAAGTACACCCGGAGTGCCTGCGGTGATGGCAACGACCCTCTCGTTCTCCTTCATCTTACGCAACATGTCGCGGGCAAAAAGCTCGCTATAGTCCTGTGGCTCATCTTTCGGTTCATCCTCATGAAGCGGAGCACCTGTCTTGAGATCAAACGGGCCGTTATAGTGGAATTCCTCCTTGTTGGCCTCTGCCACCGGAAGACCCATACCTTTCATAGTGTTGATATGCACTACAACCGGATAATTGATATCCTTTACGGAACGGAACATCTCAATAAGACTCCTGAGGTCGTTGCCATAGTTCACATATCGGTAGGCATAACCCATACTGCGGAACAGATTCGGCTCGGCAGTGCCATTTGAGTTTCTTAGAAGACGGAGGTCGGCATATATACCGCCATGATTCTCGGCGATACTCATCTGGTTGTCGTTGACAACTACTATGAAGTTAGTGCCGAGAGTGGCGCCATAGTCAAGACCCTCGAAAGCGACACCGCCACTGAGGGAGCCATCGCCGATGACTGCCACAACGTTCTCCTTTTCTCCTTTGAGGTCACGCGCCTTTGCCACACCGGCAGCCAATGCCACGGCTGATGAGGTATGCCCAAGCGAATAGAGATCATATTCACTCTCAGAGGGATTCGTATAGCCTGTCACGTCGTCGTAATGCGCAGGATCGGTGAAGGCCTGCATACGCCCCGTCAGCATCTTGTGGGGATATGTCTGGTGTGACACATCGAATATAATCTTATCCTGCGGGGTGTCAAACACGTAATGCAGGGCGATCACAGCCTCCACCATACCGAGGTTCGGACCGATATGACCACCATGTGCTGAAAGTTTTTCGAGTAATGTGCTGCGCATCTCCGCAGCAAGCTTGGTAAGTTCCGGAATCGACATCTTGCGGATATCTTCCGGCGATTTAATTGAATGAAGATCTATATTTTCCATTATTTAAAAGCATTCTCACATAAATATAACAAGGGGTCTCGCTTCTGAGTTTATCACAAACCAAGCCAACTTTTACCATATTTACCGAAATAATTACCTTAATTCCATTTTATCGCATATCTTATGCTTCCGTGAAAGACCCCTACTAACCAACTTGCATGATTCAGAAGCGGTATTGCAGGGAGAGAAGTATCGAGCGAGGACGAAGACGAAAGCTATGTTCCGAACGTGACAAGGTGCCGTAGGTCACATATTCATACCATCTTTTATTAAGAAGATTATTGGCCGTCAGCGACAACCGTAGCCGCCCCGTGACCTTCCATGCCGCTGAAGCATCGAGAAGCAACAGATTGGCAGTATTCCCTTCGGGAAAACAGGTCAGGAAATGCTCCCCTCCAAAAGTCAGGGAGATGGCATCGGCAGGTATTACAGATGCGAAAAGATTCTGATGGAGTGTATGGTAATTGCTCACCTCCCCCTCCATATCAAGACGTGAGAAGGTGTAGTCCGCATCATAGTTTACCGATAGCCACCGCAACAGACTACCCTTGAAATATGGTTTCACTCCGACCGACAATCCATTGTAGGGAATCACCTTACCGTCGCGCATCGAGGAGGCGGAGGAGCCTGAAGTGGAAACCTCCACTCCCGTCACCATCTTACTATGTCCCAATCCTTTGCTGAAATCACCCTTTAAATGCCATGTGGCAGTGTGATTCAGCCGATCGGCATACGTGGAGATGATGAAATCTTCAAGAAATATCTGATTCCTCATCGATGAGCTTCGGCTATAGTTGTAGCCACCTGAGAGATTGAAAAACAACGATTTTATCGGGTTACGGTAACGGTATGAGACATTCGCGGATACGTCATTGCTATACTTATCACTCCTCTCAGCGATGAAAAGCGTTCGGTAATCGGATAGAGTCGGCACATTGATATTCCTATAAGCCTGTGGCGACCCAAGACGATAGCTTAGACTTCCCGACAGTTCCGATTTTGCTGTAAGTTGCCGCCTCACATATAATTTCGGTGAGAGGTTGAGGTAGTCATATTGCCCGGACACAGAATAATGCCGCCATTTCAACGGTAGGTACATGGATAAGCGCCATCCGTTTCTCTCAAAATCCACCTGTGGCGTGGCATATAGATTCGACTGGAACGCATCATGCCCACCGTTGTTGTCAAAGGTTTCGAGACCCGAAAGAACACTGTTCATCCTATGATAATCAAGATCAATACCGGCAGTGAGATAATACTTCCAGAACCTCGTCAACCATCCGAAGCGTGTCTCTGTGGTGCTTCTGAGATCGGTGCCATCCACACTCTGAACGGCTCTCCTCTGCAGAACCGTATCCCTACCCTCTTCATCATAGTTTGCCGTAAGTCTGTCAGGTCGCCAACCAAAAGAATTGCGCGATATCAGCGTGAAGAGTCTCTTGTCATTACGCTTTACGAGTTTAAGATCGTTCACAGCCGATAGATTCCTTCTCCTCACCCGCTGCAGGAGATCGAACGAACCGGTTATATCCGAATTTGACATTCCCCACACCCCTTTGATGGTAAGCTTATCCTTGAGGTAATAACCGCACTTGTTGGTCTCACTGTAAAGTTGGGCTGAAAGATCATGAGTCTGTATGCGTTGGGAGTTACGTTGCACAAACGTAGGTATCTGAAGGCTGAAATAATCTGTCGTCAAAGCGGAGCGGTAGTCGAGACGGTCAGCCATATAGTTAAGCTTCAGCCGCATCGAATTGTCCCCCCTCTTCCATGCCGTGATGCCATTGGCAAGCCACGAAAGATTGTCGCGCGTGCGCTTCTCCGACAAGGGTGCGCTCACCATATCTGCCGATATATATTCGGGCCATAACGATTCAACATAATCCGAGGAGAAC
>CAMWZE010000273.1 GCA_947178685.1 uncultured Porphyromonadaceae bacterium | reverse complement strand
TGCCACTGAAGTTGGGCGAAGCATTGTAACTTCCATAAGATCAGATTAAGCTTGTAATACCAATAAGCGTGTCGCATAAAAAAGATAAGTCGCTGCGGATAATTAATGTCATAATGGATACGAAATTCTAAACGTTTACCACAACTTCCATAATGCCGATACGGTAAGATAAAATGAAAGCTCGCATAATAGGAATGTTGCCCCACAACAATCTCCGGTGTAACCATTTATCCGTTTTTTCATCAGCAGTATAAGGAGCGCGACCACAACTATTGGTGTAAGATAGGCCCCAAACACCTCCATCGGGAGCAACACACATGGCAACAACCCTCCTACAGCAGCCAATAAAAACGACCCGACACTGAAGCGATCATATATCGTGCCGCTTTTTGCCTCCTCGGCTTTTCGGGCATAAGGCAGGAAATCTATTATCTGAGCGGCACAGAATTTCGACCAGCTATCACCGGCTATTATGACCACACATAACACATCAAGAGGAATTGACGACCAGATCGCCACAATGATGAGGAAATAAAGAATGAGACCGAGCACGCCATAGGTGCCGATATGCGAATCTTTCATTATGGCAAGCACCCTCTCACGAGTCGTGCCCCCTCCAAAACCGTCGCAAAAGTCGGCAAGTCCATCCTCATGCAGAGCTCCAGTGAGAATCACTCTACCTACGAGCGCAATCAATATGGCCACCGTAAATGGAAAGATAGAGGCACTCGCAAATAGCAGTAGAGCCGTAAAACCTCCGGTGATCCAGCCGACGAATGGCCATAGCTCCACCACTCGCTTGAAATATTCGGCCGGAACATCTACAACCCTGTGAAGCGGCAGACGGGTGAAAAACATCAGTGCTGCTAAGTAGCGTTTCATCTCGCTCAGAAGTATTTAGTAACCCTTACCTTCTCAAATGAGTCCATCTCATTGATCATCCTCACCGCCGACTCAATTATAGGATATGCACATACGGCACCGGAACCCTCTCCAAGTCGGAGACTAAGACGCAACAAGGGCGCGGCCCCCATCGCCTCAAGCATAAGTTTATGGCCCGATTCATCGCCCTGATGGCCAAACACGGCATAATCCATCACGGCCGGATAGAGTTTTGAGGCCGCCAACATACAGCTTGTCATGATGAATCCATCCACGATAATCACCATACCGAGTTCGGCCGCCTGCAACATACCTCCCACAGCCATGGCAAGCTCGAAGCCGCCGAACCACGCTATTTTCTCGACTACGCTGTTTCCTCCGTTGCAGTTGGCCAACGCTCGCGTGAGCACATCAAGTTTATGGCTCACACCGGATCCGGTTAAGCCTGCCCCGGCTCCGATGCACTTATCAATCGGTATGCCGGTGAAAAGATGCATCCACATTGAGGAGGGAGAAGTGTTGCCGCTACCCATCTCGCCGAAACTGATGATGTTGCATCCTGATGCATGGACATCTCTCACCACAGAAGCACCACGCTCTATGCAGAGATCAAGTTCCTCCAAAGTCATTGCCGGGCCGTAAAGAAAATTATCTGTACCTTTACGCACCTTCTTGTCTATGATGCCGCGACCGGCAGGGATATCGTAATCAACGCCTGCATCAACCAACACCAGTTTAAAACCATGCTGATTGCAGAGGAAGTTGATCCCGGCACCTCCATGGCTGAAATGGCTCAACTGTTGCCATGTCACCTCCTTTGGCGACACACTCACCCCCTCGTCGATGATGCCGTGGTCGCCGGCAAAGAGCACATTATGGGGAAGTGCAAGTTTGGGAGAGAGAGTCTGCTGAATGAGCCCTATCTGCATTGCAAGGGACTCAAGCATACCGAGCGACCCCTTCGGTTTGGTAAGGTTGTCTATTTTACCCTGCAGAGCGGACTGCAATCCCTTATCGGGAGTTTTGATATCGAAATTTCTCATTTATAGGATGATTTGATTTTCATAGGTATGCCGGAAACCATAAAATATACTGTATCCGCCTTTTCGGCCAAATATTTATTCACAAACCCAAGCAGATCTGTGAATGTTCGTTGCAACTTATTGCCGCTAATGCCTCCAAGGCCTATCTCGTTGGTGACAAAAACAAATGATGCCTCTTGTGCTGTAAGACGGTCGATATCATCGCATATAGCCGTAAGAGCCTTATCAATATTTTCTCCGGATGCAAAAAAATAGTTGGTTGCAAGCATGGTCACGCAATCCACGAGCACCTGCCTTCCTGACACATCATGACGATACAATTCAGTCTGGGACTCAATGGTGGTCCAGTTATCGCCACGTCTTGAACGGTGACGACGCACTCTGTCAAGAAATTCCTCATCGCGGGCTTCAGCAGTGGCAATATACACCGGTTCAGCCGACCTGTCGAGTGTAAGTTGCTCGGCAAACAGGCTCTTTCCGGAACGTTGGCCGCCGGTAACCATGATGATCTCTTTATTTCTCATCTTCTTCCATATTTTACCCGAAGTTGTCTATACCTTTTTCATACACCCCAAAATGTTTAGCCAACCACGGGTAAAAAAAGTATTAGACCACTTCCATATTCTCTCTGCAAATTTAGTAAATTTACCAGAAGCCCACAAATGCACCTCCACCGAAATCTACTCAACAGGGATAATACGTTTTCTATCTAAATATGGCACTTACAAATAATTAGGCAGTTGCGGATAATTAATGTTATAATGGAGCGAAATTCTACGGATGAGATCTGCATCGGATTTGAAGGAGTAATCTGCTGACATTATGACTGAAAAGCTGAGGCGAAGATCGTCGTAGAATTCAGACATATGATTAGTGAGTGTTCGTAGGTAGTTAGCTGTTATCTATAATCGGTTTCGATAAAATCAAACGTCTCCGATTTCGATTTTATCGAATTAGGATCTATCTTTACACCTTCCAGCGATCCCGTAGCGCTAAGTGAGCCCATGGGATTATCAATCATGGCACGCCGGGCGCGGAGAATATCCTTACGGTTCTGCTTCTCATATTTTTCGCATCCATAGACATCTTTGATCTGTCTGTTAGTTTGCTCGATACCATCTGCAAAGAATCCTATTCCGTCTCCGGTGGTAGCTTCAAGAATCAATCCCGGAAGCCCCCTAAACTTCCACGGGCCATCCTGGATTGGTATGTCAGGTGTGAACCATACCGTCCAGACTCTACCATGATAGTCCGTAGTTGCCTGAATGCAATCATAGCCAAGCACATTCTTGGTGCTGTCTCCAATTTCCCACACCATTTCAGAAAACGGCTCCGTATAATATACATGTTCATCCTTAAGCATTTCATATACAGTTATTATGGAATCCTGTGCTGACTTAATCACATATTGAGTCTCCTTTTTTCGGGGAAGTTTAGCCACAGTAATCCGACCCTGGCTAATCATGGCTTTCATGGCTGCATCCTGTGTTTTCTTGAAATTAGCAAGTCCCTCGGGAGTGGAAGTCAAGGAATCGATCTCTTCTGACCGGGGATTAAAAAACTTGGATAAAGTGGAATTGGCCAACAGATGATACTTACTATTATTTTCCACTCCATTTGCGTAGAGGGAACGTACATTATAGGTAACCTCAATGTCAGCGATTTGTGCCATTGCCACAACCGACGCTGAGCACATTATGAGTGATATAATCAGTCTGTTCATTTTCTTAAGGATATTGAATTTTGAAGCTATCGCCCCGGGAGCCAATGCAGACTATAGAATGAGGTGAGCTAATATTATATAGTTTATTTTACAAAAACGTATAAATGAGAAAAATA
>CAMWZE010000272.1 GCA_947178685.1 uncultured Porphyromonadaceae bacterium | reverse complement strand
AATATCCATCCTCTCCTCTTGATAAAAGGTGAAACGGTTTGAGTGATGGCTGATTACAAAGGTATACACTAAAAATTGAAAAAACAAAAAAAGAACTATGAAAAAAGAGAAATTAAACCATTGTCTTGTAAAATGGTTATAATCTATGAGAAGTGAATTAGCATCTGCTTTTCCAATATCTGCCATATATGACGGAATCATGTGTATTTTTTCCGTATTCAGTAAGATATACACTGATTATCGTGAGAACCGGCGGTGTTGAACAACTTAGATAAAAATTAACGAAAAAGGTGATATTATTATGAAAATTCTGAAGAAGTTTACATTTGTGTTCTTATCAGTGGCCATGCTTTTCGGTGCCACAGGTTGTGGAATGAATAAGACCGGTAAAGGTGCTCTCATCGGCGGTGGCGGCGGTGCCGGTTTAGGTGCCGGTATCGGTGCTCTCATCGGCGGCGGTAAAGGTGCCGGCATCGGTGCGGCAATCGGTGCTGCCGTAGGTGCAGGCGCGGGTGCTCTCATCGGCAACAAGATGGACAAGCAGCAGAAAGAACTCGAGGCTGAGCTCGCAAATCAGGCTAAGGTGGAACAGGTGACCGACTCTACCACCGGATTGCGTGCCATCAAAGTCACTTTCGACGGAGGCATCCTCTTCCAGACAGGTAAATATAATCTCAACGAGCAGGCTAAGACCGATCTTAACAAGTTTGCCCAGAGCCTTATCAACAACCCCAACACAGACGTAAGCATCGTTGGCTTTACCGACAACACCGGTAGCTTCGCCGTAAACGAGAAGCTCTCCAATCAGCGTGCCAACGCAGTGCGCGATTATCTGATTGCCGATGGTGTAAATCCCAACCGTCTTACAGCTGTAGGCGTACCGATGGCTGATTATGTAGCTTCCAACGACACTCCCGAAGGCCGTGCCCTCAACCGCCGTGTCGAAATCCATATCTTTGCTAATGAGCAGATGATCAAGGAGGCTGAAGCTCAGGCACAGTCTCAGGCAATGGCTTATTGACAGACACCTTGATTGTAAAGTCAATTTGTAATAATTATGATATTTTAATTCCGCCCGGATATGAAGTCCGGGCGGAATTTTTGTAATATTACGGGTTTTGTGTGGAATGTAAGGAGTTTTTGAAAGGGGAGTTTTGAAAGGTCGGTTTTTTTATCTACTTTTGTATTGCAACTCTTCTTCAGCAGTCGGTTTATGCCGATTGCTGATGCGTACTTATAAATATTGACCTGACAGATGAAATTTATACATGAAACCCTTCTTGCGTTGGCTCTTTGCTCTCCATTTGCGGCCGACGCCTGCACAAACTATATAGCCGGAAAGAGGGCTACCACCGACGGCTCTGTAATGGTGACCTATGCCGACGATTCATTTACCCGTTTCGGCGACCTTCACCATTCTCCCCGTGCCAGACATGCTCCCGGATCCATGCGTAAGGTGATCGACTGGGGCGACAATAGCTTCCGTGGCGAAATCCCACAGGCGCATGAGACCTATAATGTGGTGGGAAACATGAATGAGCATCAGCTCGTGATAGGGGAGACCACATGGGGTGGACATAAGGAACTGGAGGACACAACCGGAAATTCCATACTCGACTACGGCTCTCTCATATACATTACTCTCGAACGCTGTAAGACGGCGCGTGAGGCGATCAAGACAATGGGCGAGCTCGTCGATAAGTATGGCTACGCAAGCAGCGGCGAGACCTTCTCCATAGCCGATAAGAACGAGGTCTGGATAATGGAGATGATCGGCAAGGGTTCTTCCGAGAAGGGGGCGCTCTGGATAGCTGTGCGCATCCCTGACGATGCCATAGCTGCACATGCCAATGAGCCGCGCATCCGTAAGGTGGATTACAAGGATAAGGAGAATGTGATCTATTCAAAAGATCTTATAAAATGGGCACGTAAACATGGCTATTTCTCGGGCAAGGATGAGGATTTCTCTTTTGCCGATGCTTTCGAAGACCATACAGCAGCCAAACGTCGCTCGTGTGATGCCCGAGTGTGGACATTCCTGCGCCGTTTCGCCTCTCCCGAGGAGGATAAGAAGTGGTTCAAGTGGGTGAATAATGAAAGCGACGAACCTATGCCACTCTATATAATACCCGACCGTAAGCTCTCTCTAAATGATATGAAGCAACGTATGCGCGACCATTATGAGGACACTCCTTACGATATGACGATGGAAAATGATCCGGGCACATATCCCTACAAGGCTCCTTACCGCAACCGTCCGATGCGTTATGAGGTGGATGGCCACACATATGGCCACGAGCGTCCTGTGGCAACTCAGCAGACGGCCTGGAGCTTCGTGAGCCAGAGCCGTGCGGATTTGCCCGACCCGGTGGGCGGCGTGTTGTGGTTTGGCACCGACGATGCCAATACCTCTGTCTATATGCCTTTCTATTGCTCTATGACGGAGGTGCCTTTCGAGGTGCGTCCGGACAACGGAGATCTCTATACTTTCACCCCCGAGGCTAATTTCTGGGTCAACAATTGGGTGGCGAACCAGGCTTACGGAAAGTATGACGTGATGATAGATGATATCCGCAAGGTGCAGGGAGGTCTTGAGGATAAGTTCACGGGATCGAGAGAGGCTATGGAGGCTGAGTTGTTGAAGATGTATAATTCAGGCGACATGGCAGGGCTTGAGAAGGCCGTGAATGCCGAGGGAGCGGCTATCGCTAAGGAGGCTACCGATGCTTACCGTAACTTAGCCCAGTTCCTGCTCGTAAGATATATCGACGGCGCCAAGAAGAAACTTGATGCAGACGGCAATTTCGCCCGTAATCCACATGGCAAACCACTATCGCCCGATTCTCCCGGATATCCGGAGGAGTTCTACAGGCAGATAGTTAAGAAAACAGGCGATCGCTACCTTTTGAAGTAAGAAATACCATAAATGTGGTATTGTGGGGAGTGGGTTAAAGATGTAATTTTGCAACATCAAAAATTAATCATTTACACTCCCGGCAGGAGGATAAAGTCGGCATCTGCAGGTATGGCAAGAATTTATGAGAATCTAACGGAACTTATCGGTAACACTCCGCTGTTGGAGGTGAAGAGAATAGAGGAGGCTGAGGGCCTTAAGGCCAGGGTGCTCGTGAAAGTTGAATCGTTCAATCCCGGCGGAAGCGTGAAAGACCGCATAGCATTGGCAATGATAGAGGATGCCGAGAAGAAGGGTATCCTGAAGCCGGGCGGTCTCATCATCGAGCCCACCAGTGGCAACACCGGCATCGGTCTTGCATGGGTGGCTGCCGTGAAAGGCTACAAATTGATTCTCACCATGCCTGAGACCATGAGCCTTGAGCGCAGGAATCTCCTCAAGGCATTGGGTGCCAACCTTGTACTCACCTCTGGTAAGGAGGGTATGAAAGGAGCCATCCGTAAGGCTGAGGAACTGCGTGATCAGAACCCCGGCTCCGTGATATTACAGCAGTTTGAGAATCCGGCCAATCCGGAGAAGCATCGTCTCACAACAGGCGAGGAGATCTGGCGCGACACCGATGGCGAAGTAGATATTTTTGTAGCCGGAGTGGGCACAGGCGGCACACTCAGTGGCACGGCAGAGACATTGAAACGCCATAAACCCTCTGTAAAGGCCGTGGCCGTGGAACCGGCCTCTTCTCCGGTGATATCAGGCGGAAATGGCGGTGCTCACATGATTCAGGGCATAGGCGCGGGCTGGTTTGCCGGGGACCTGGAGACGGGGATAAAGGATGTGGTCGGTGGGGTGGGCGGCGA